>JAAZKQ010000014.1 GCA_012799755.1 Lentisphaerota bacterium
AGCCTGCTCTCAAAAAAATCTGCGCAAATCTGCGACATCTGCGGATAAAAAATGTCTGTTATCAATGGGTGACCGCTTACTCTCAGATGCTTTTCGTCTGTCGCCGGTGTTTGCGTCCGGCTTTTTTCGGCCATATTAAACAGGCACATTCGTCGCACAAACAGCGATTTGGCTTTCAGGGTGAGAATCATCGGGAGATAAACCGGGGTACAAACTATGAGCACAGAAGCTGATGCCCGCATATTGATTGACAAGATGCTTGAGCAGGCTGGTTGGTGCATCACCAACAAGGCCCAGGTCTCCACGGAGGAGGCCAGCGCCGATGGCCTCGCCGATTATCTCCTGAAGGATAGCCTGAGCCGGCCGCTGGCAGTTATTGAAGCCAAGCGCTTCGCCATTGATCCCTACAGCGCCAAGGAGCAGGCCAAGACCTATGCTTTGATGCTGAACGCGCCATTTGTCATCCTGAGCAATGGCCGGGAGCACTATTTCTGGGATTACGCCGATGGCGACGCCCGGCCGGTAATGGGTTTTCCCAGCCAGGCCGATCTCGAAAAGAGGGCCAACACCAAAATCCACCGCAAGGGCGACATCCGGCAGAGCCTCGCGCTGCAACCCATGCCGCATCGTTTCTTTTACAAGGGCGAGGAGATTGAGGTTCGTCCCTATCAGCTTGCGTGTCTGAAAAAAGCGGATGAGGCGCTTATCGCCGGCCGGCGGCGCATGCTTTTTGAAATGGGCACCGGCACGGGCAAAACCCTGACCATCGCCATGCTGATGAAGCGATGGCTGCAAGCGTCCCTCATTTCCCGAGTGCTTTTTCTGGTTGACCGCATCAAATTGGCCAGACAGGCCAAGGAAACATTCGATGATTATCTGCGCGACTGGCCGACGGAGATCCTTTTCGGCGGCAAGCGCGGTCTGGAAGGGCAAATCGTCGTCGGCACTCTGGACACCATTGCCTCCCAGCTCGGCGGCAACGGCTTCGGTCATGGCTATTTCGACCTTGTGGTCACGGACGAATGTCATCGCTCCATTTACAACACCCATCGGGCCACGCTCGGTCACTTTGACGCCATCCACATCGGCCTGACCGCCACCCCGAATCCCGGAGAACTGCACTTCATCAGTGAGCACGAACGCCGCCTGGTGCGCAACACCTATATCTTTTTTGATTGCTGGGATGCGATAAAACAAGAGGGCCGGCCGACGTTTGAGTACGGCATCCAGAGCGGCATCAAGGATGGCTATCTCGCCAAGTATCGCATCTACCACGCCGAAAGCGTCCTGACCTACGAGGGCGCCGAGTGGGAGGGCGAGGAGATCAAACCCGGCGCCTGGGGTCGCGAGGTGGAATCCGAAGACCGGCTCAGGACGATCATTCAGGAATACTACGCCGCCGACGCAGAGCGGGCCAAGCTGCGGCCGCGCAAGACCATTGTTTTTGCGGTGTCGGAAAAACAGGCTTCCGTCCTTGAGCGTCTCTTCAATCAGCTGCTTTCCGATGAGGACTGCCTGCGCATTGCGGGGCAGATCAAGCGTTCGCCCGCCGAAGTGCGGCAGAGTTTTGCCAAGAAGATCACCTGCTACAGCAACAACGGCAATCCCGAGCCGATCATGGATGAATTCCGCTACGACCCGTTGCCGCTGGTGGCCGTATCCGTGGACATGCTTGATACCGGCTATGACCAGAAGGACATTGAAAACCTGGTTATGCTGCGACCGACCAGGTCGTCCATCAAGTACGCCCAGATGCGCGGTCGCGGCAGCCGTCTCTGCCCGCAGATCGGCAAGGAGGAATTCATCATCTACGACTTTGTGGGCAACTCGAAGCGCTTCAATGACCCCGGCGAGCGCTATGACAAACCGAAGCTGGTCGGCGTTGCACCCGCTTCAGCTGCCGCTAAAAGCGGCGAGGCTAAAGAAGGCGACACGCCAGAGCCGAAAAGCGGCGAGGACTATAGGAAAGGCGTTCGTGGCGACTTCCAGCTCATCGCCGAGGGATCGCTGGATGATGAAATCCGCGCGCGTGAGATCATCCTGGTCGGGCCCGAGGGCCTGGCCGTGGACCGCAAGACCTACCGCGCAGAATGGGAAAAGAAGGTGGCCGACCTCAGAAACAGCGATCCGGCGGTGGAAAAAATCTTCCGTGGCGAGGCACTGAGCGAGGAGGAATGGGAGGCGCTCGCGCGCCGTCTCAATTCTCCGCGGCATTTCTTTAACGAAGAGAGCCTGCGTCGGGCCTTTGAGCAGCCCAGCGGCTCGCTCAGCGATTTCATTCGCGTGGCTCTGGGACTGGATCGCTTTCTCTCCCGCGAGGAACGCATTGAGAAGGCGTTCAACACCTGGGTCTCGGAGCACTCCAGCAGCATCAATCCGGCGCAAGCTCAGATGCTGCGCCTGCTCAAGGCGCGGGTGATGACCGGCGAGGAGATCACCATGCGTCTCTTCAGCCAGCCGCCTTTCTCCCTCTGGGGCGGCCTGACCCGCATGGAACAGCTTTTCGGCAAGGAACGCCTGCTGGCAATGGTTGAGGAACTCAACGCCCTGCTGGTGGCGTAAAAGCCCAGCCATTTTTAACCACGAACCCCACGAAAAGACACGAAAATTTTTTATAGGGATTGTTGCTTCGATGGATGGAATGGTACGCGGATTTGCGCTTTGGTTTGTTGTTTTCTCCGATTGCTTGGTGTCCTTGGCGCTCTTGGCGGTTGGTTCTTCTTCATTGAACCGCCAAGACGCCAAGGACGCCAAGGGAACGTTTTAGCATCTTCCACCACCGAAAAAGCAAAGGAGTCGTAAAAAAATTAAGGCAACAGTTCTGGAATTGTTCCAAGCTGTTTTTTTGCAATAGATTTTCTGTATGGGCAACAGATGGCAGCATGTGTGTTGCATGAATGCATGATTGCGCCGTAGGCGCTTAACCATGCTTAACCCCAGGCTTCAGCCTGGGGTGGGAGAAACCCCAAAATCAGGCGCCTTGGAAAGGCGCTACAGAAAACCGAGAAAAGGAACCGAGAATGTAAATTTAATTTCTGTACACCTCCAAAGAGTACGCAAAAAACGCGAAATTGTGCGATTAGTACGACAAGGATTCCCGATGGATAGCGGTCAACTGCAAAATACCCTGAAGTCCCTCTGTAAAGTGATGTGGGACAACAATGTCACCAACCCCATTACTTATGTGACGCAAATCTCCTACCTGCTTTTTCTGAAGATGCTGGAGGAAATGGACCACGAGCAGCAGGAGGCCGGCAGCGGCAATTACCGCAGTCTCTTCGGCAAATTCCGGGATGGCGACGAGGAACTTGATTTCGATCCGCTGCGCTGGAGCGTGCTCAGCTCCAATCCGGACAACGAGGCCATGCTGCGCACGCTGCGTGACACGCTGCCGCTGCTGGCCAGGCATCCCGAGCTCTCCCAGGGAGCGCGGGCTATTTTCCGCAACGCCGCCATCGTCATTCCCAACGGGGCGACGCTGCGGCGAGCGGTGGACATCATCGCGCCCATCTCATTTCTCGGCATGGACGCCGATGTCAAAGGCGACCTCTTCGAGTACCTGGCCAGCGAGTTGGGCGGACAGAAGAAGGCGGCCCAGTTCCGCACGCCGCGCCATTTGATCCGGGTGCTGACCCGGATGGTTGATCCCAAGATCGGCGGCAGCATCTGCGACCCGGCCTGCGGCTCCGGCGGCTTTCTGATTGCCGCCTACGAGCACATACTCCTCGCCAATACCAGCCCGGAATTCATCAGGGAAAAGCTGTCGCCCGATGGCGTGCTGCGCAAGATCGGCATCGGTGACAAGCTCAGCCGCGCCCAGTGGGACTTCCTGCAAACCGGCGCCTTCTACGGCTTTGATGGCGATCAGGACATTCTGCGCATGGCCGCCATGAACGCCATGCTCCATGGCTTTGATCACTGCCCCATCGTCCAGCGCGATTCCATCTGCGGCGGCGAAGACAAGTGGGACGACATTCAATTTGACTACATCCTGGAAAATCCGCCTTTCTCCGGTTCGCGAGGCGACGCCAAGCGCTCGCTGCGCATCGAAAAGGGTGACAAGTATGTCCTCTTTCTGGCCCATGCCCTGCGCAGTCTGCGGCCCGGCGGCACGGCCGGCATCATCTTCCCCAACGGCATCCTTTTCGGCGATACCGGCAGCCATCTCACCGTCAAGGAACGGCTGCTGCGTGAGTTCGACTTGCAGGCGGTGGTAATCCTGCCCAAAGGGATGTTCGAGCCCTACACGCCCAATCCCACCTGCTTCTTTGTCTTCCGCAATAGCGGCAAGCCGACGGAAAAAGTCTGGTTCTTCAAGGTGGACGGCGACGGCTCATCCCTTGCCAAGGCCCGCAAATTCGGCAGTCAGTACCGCAATGACTTCCCCGATTTGCTGGCCATGTGGCCGGAGCGCAAAACCGAGGAAGGCCGCGCCTGGCTGGTGCCGGCGCAGCAGATCATTGACAAGGGCTACAACATGACTCTCTCCGCCCTCGGCCTGATTGAAGCGGAGACGGTCGAATACGCCGAACCGGAAGAAATCCTCGCCTCAATCGCCACCAAGGAGGAACGCATCCTGGAGCTGATTGGCGAAATGCAGGAACTGCTGGCGGGAGGGAGTGGGGAATGAGTGAATGGCCGCTTCGAAAACTGGGTGATGTTGCTGAAATAGTTTCTGGTGCAACTCCAAAAACGAATAACCCTGAGTATTGGGATGGCGACATTTTATGGGCTACGCCAAAAGATCTTGGTCAGCTTAAAGAAATTGAGATCGAAGATACTGAACGGAAGATCACTCAAGCCGGTTACGAAAGTTGTTCGACTAGATTATTGCCGGTTGGTTCTGTTCTACTCTCAAGCAGAGCGCCGATTGGCCATTTGGCAATAAACACAAAACCGATTTGCACGAATCAGGGTTTCAAGAGCTTCATCCCCAAGGATGGCCTTTACAACAGGTATCTCTACTGGGTGCTGAAATTTTCTGTCCCAGAACTTCGAAGCTTGGGACGTGGATGTACTTTTGAGGAAATTTCAAAAGGGATTGTTGAATCCTTTAAAATACCTGTGCCACCCCTCGCCGAGCAACGCCGGATCGTGGCGCGGATTGAGGAGCTGACCCGCCGCGCCGAAGAGGCCCGGAAGCTGCGGCAGGAGGCGGTGGATCAAGCTGCCAGGCTGTTTTTCCATGTAAGACGGAACATATACCAATCACTTTTGGCAGACTTTCCTACAAAGCCGCTTGGCAAGTGCGGTGAGGTGTTGGGAGGCGGAACGCCCTCGAAACAACGAGATGACTTCTGGAATGGCGACATTCCTTGGGTTGCCCCCAAGGAGATGAAAACCTTTCGAATTGCGACGTCTTCCATGCACATCACCGAAGCAGCGATTTCTGAATCCTCCGCCAAGCTTATCCCGGCCCATTCCGTACTCTTCGTCGTCCGCGGAATGATATTGGCCCGCTATGTTCCTGTTGCTGTTTCCGATGTGCCGTGCGCAATTAATCAGGACATGAAAGCCATCGTGCCGGCCAAGGGAATCTTGGCCGATTACCTCGCTCACATGCTTTGGGGGGCTAACGATATTTTGCTGGGGAGGATTGAGACGGCCGGCCACGGAACCAAGAAACTTGAAACGCCAGCCTGGAGCAACCTCGACATACCCTTGCCGGACATCGCAAAGCAGGAAGCTGTCATCAAAGAACTGACAGCCTTCCAGGAAAAACTCACGGAGCTGGAATCACTGCAAGCAGAAACGGCAGCTGATCTCGAAGATTTCCAGTCCTCCCTTCTTGCCAAGGCTTTTCGTGGGGAGCTGTAGGCATGACGCAGAAGCTCATTCAGATTCCGACCCTGAACGACAGGCCGTATGATTTCTTGGCAATGTGTGAAATCTTGTGATAGATAGAGAGACTTGACACAATGGTTCTGGCGCCTCGGGCTGCGCTGCAGGGCTCGACTATGCTCTGGGTAGACATAACTTCATGTTCTGGCGTCTTGAAGCGCCGTAGGCGCTTAACCATGCTTAACCCCAGGCTTCAGCCTGGGGTTAAGCATGGTGGTGCCCTTACAGGGCAAGCCACGCGCTATGGGGCAGACCATGCGCTACGGGGCAAGCCATGCGCCACAGCCTTTTAAGCGTAACCGGTCACTCATTGATATTTGCAGCCTCAGCAAGCTGCACCAGGCCCGTCCTCTCCCGGTCGCGCAGCAGGTTTTCTGTCTGCGGCGTCAACAAAATGTCAGCAAATGGACATCTTTGCGCCGTAGGCGCTTAACCATGCTTAACCCCAGCCTTCAGGCTGGGGTGGAGGGTGCCCCATGAGACAGTGCCTTGTAAAGGCACACCAGCTGACAAAGACTGCCGACACGACCGGTATCAACGAGTGACCGCTTACCTTTTGAGCAGCCTGTTGTGGAAAATTTGCAAAGGGAGAATTTCGGTTATATTGCTATAATGATTCACTGATTGCCAGCGACGAGTTTCATTGCAAAGCATCGCACATTTGTAAAAAATTACCTTGACAAGGGGGATTGCTGATGAGTTATACGCGTTTGCTTTACCACATCATTTTCCGGACTAAATATAGCGAACAGACGATCAACAAAGCTCATGCTGATGATCTTTATCGCTATATCTGGGGAATTATCAAAAGCAAGAAAGGGATTTTGTACAGAATTAATGGTATGCCGGATCATCTGCACCTATTCGTTCAATTGCCTCCATCAATGAGTGTTTCGGATTTTGTCCGTGATGTGAAAGGGGGTTCAAGCAAATGGCTGATGGGCAATCCACTTTTCCCGGGATTTCGAGGATGGGCTTCTGAATATGCCGCCATTTCATACAGTGAACGTGATCGGGAGATGATTGTCAATTACATCATCAGGCAGCGGGAACATCACCAGACGGAATCCTTTCAAAGTGAAATAACACGTATTTTCAATGAAAATGGGCTGACGGACGAGCAGGTGTCGTTTTTCTTCAGGGAGCCAACCTGAAGCGTAATACTGTAGTGCCTCTACGAGGCACCCATTTCAGGGGGAGGCACACCCCCAGCCTGAAGGCTGGGGTTAAGCATGGTTAAGCGCCTACGGCGCAGACAAGGGTAAGCGGTCACCGATTGATATTGGTCGTGCCAGTGGTCTTTTTCCGCTGTTGTGCCTTTACAAGGCACTGCCTCATGGGGTGCTGTCCACCCCAGGCTGAAGCCTGGGGTTAAGCATGGTTAAGCGCCTACGGCGCAGACAAGGTTCAGGACTACTTATCCATGAAGCTATCATTTGAAAGGCTAGGAGGTTAAGCGCCTACGGCGCAGACAAGGGTAAGCGGTCACCGATTGATATTGGTCGTGCCAGTGGTCTTTTTCCGCTGTTGTGCCTTTACAAGGCACTGCCTCATGGGGTGCTGTCCACCCCAG
>JAAZKQ010000127.1 GCA_012799755.1 Lentisphaerota bacterium
GGGACGCCGCCCGGCATTTGAGCGACGCCGCCGGCGTCGCCATACGGGCCGACATCGGCATCGATACCCTGCTCTGCGACAGCGATCTCATCACCTCGCTGATCGAAAACCTGCTGACCAACGCCGTCAAAGCCTCGCCCCCCGGCAGCGAGGTGGTGTTTGAGGCGCGGGACAACCTGCTACGCGTGACGGACCACGGCGCCGGCATCCCTAAGGAGCACCTGCCTCACATCACCGAAGCCTTCTATATGGCCGACGCCTCCCGCGCCCGCGCGCAGCAGGGGGCGGGCCTGGGGCTGGCGCTGTGCCGGCGCATCGCGGCGCTGCACCGGGCGGAATTGATCATCCAAAGCGAGGAAGGCAAAGGCACCGAGGCGACGGTATTGTTTACAGGTCGGATACAACAAAGTGACAAGCCTGAAACACCGGCGGCTTACCATGGTCATGACCGCACCAACACAAAGGAGGATCATGACCCATGAAGCGGAAAAAAATGTTTGCCGCAGCCGCCGCCACGGTGCTGGCGGCTGCCGTCATCGCGCTGGCGCTGCCAGTGATGATGAACAGCCTGATGGACGCGTCGCTACGCGGGCAGCCGGTGGCCTTTGCCGAGGCGCCCCCGGCCGGCACGGCCGACCCCTACGCGACGCCGGCGCCTGAACAGACGACGGCGCCCATGCCCATACCAACGATGGAGGCCACGCTCAGCTCCCTGGAAACGCAATTGCCCGTGGCAACCACCTTTTCCCCGGACACCTTGCCCACGCTCAGCCCGGAGGCCACCCTGCTCCTTCCCACGTACAGCCCGGAGTCGGAGGCCGACATGATCGTACCCTCCACCCCGCAGCCGCCTGGCCGGTTCCCGCAGCGGCTTGACGCCTTTCCCCTGGACGTGCTGCCGCTGGATATGGTGAAAAACACCGCCACCGACCTGAATCCGTTTTCGGTGCCCATGGACCGGTGCATGAAGCTGTTCGCCATGCTGGGGGGCGGCGACGCCTACTCCGACGGGATCGTCTACAGCTTCATCCTGGCCGACCAGGGCAGCACGCTGTACGGCGTCAGCGCCTTTCCCAACGGCTCCCTGCCCGTCCAGAAGCTGCTGAGCAGCCTCACCGACAACCTGCTGAGCGACCCCGTGTACATCCCGGAGATGAGCGCGCTGCAGCCCGTGCTGGACCAGCCCATCCGGCTGTTCCGCTGCACGGCGGAGGGCGATGCCGCCGTGCTGACGGTAACCTATGGGCAGATGATGCGGCTGGCCGCGCTGCGGGAAGCCGCCGGCGGCACAGCGGCGCCGGCAGACGCTGCCGCCACCAGCGAGCCGGGCAAAGAAACCCGGCTTCCCGCGCAGCGGCAGGCTAACAGCGCTGTCATACCGAGCGCGGATTTCAACAACCGGTTTGTGCAGCCCCAGTATGAAAAAGCCTTCGGCGCCGCCGACCAGGGCGTGGAAGCCAGCCGCAGCCTGTTCGCCGAAAAAGCCCAGGGCATCAAGGCGCCCGATGGGCAATTCCTGCAGCCCGCCGTGACCAACATCCGCGAGTACCGGCCGGACTTAGGCTGGGCATATGCCATCGGCGGGCACCACCTGGCAGTGGTGGACATGGCGTCGGGCAGCAGCTATACGTTCACCACCGACCTGCTCACCGGCCAGGTGATCGGCGCGGCGCTGGAAAACAGCCCGCCGTTCTTAGATAGCTACGGCGAATTGGCCGCCAGGGCGCAGGCAGGCAAGGACATCGCCATCGATATGCCGGACGACCCGCAGGGCATGCTGCGCCGCACCGCGCCGGACTATCTGGAGAACATCATCGGTACGGCATTCACCCCGGAAAACAGGTGGGCTGTCGATGTCCAGCCGATGGCAGAAGCCGACCAGCCCCCCGCCGCCTGGAGGGTGACCATCAGCCCGATAGACAGCGCGGCTTTCCGCCTTGATCCAGCCATGCAGCGCGATGTCATTTATGTCGTGTATTACAATGCCGACCTGTCGCTGAAAGAGTGGTATGTCGCCCACATCAGCAACAGCCAGTTAGAAACCACGATCCGCATCAAAGGCGGCGAAGCGGATGAAGAACATGACCTGCAGTCCCTGGAGCGGGCATTCACAAACTACAACAATGAGCATCCGTCAAAAGACAGCCTTCTGGCCAGCCTGCGGTCCGCCTACAGCGCCAGGGCACAATATGTTGAACATGCCATGGACATCCTGTCGCAGACGCCGGATTATGGCACGCAGTTCTCCTTGAAGCAATACGACGGAATCCGCCATCTTCTTGACAACAACGGCGAATTTTCCGATGTTTTGTTGATCTTCACGTTGGAAAACAAAGAAACCGGCGAGCTGCGCGAAATCGCATGGAGTGTCACCAACAGCCGCCTCCAGGCGGAGCGGCGTCATGTGGAAGAAGAGACCCCTTGATCACAGACCAACGCCCCGGGGTTTCTCCCGGAGCGTTGATCTCAATGCTTCGTTCAGTTGAATTTCGCCTGCCGCCCCTGGCTGTCGCCTTCCATGGCGTAGCGCAGCGCGTCGATCAGGTGGTCCTGCCCGGGCTCCGGGATGGGCATCGCCTGGCCGCGGCTGTCCTTGCGCCAGCGGTAGTTGGCCAGCTCCTCCTTGATGTGGGTCAGCCGCGCGTCCACCACCATCTCATGCTGCCGCAGCCACTGGATGCCGTGCAGCACGCTGTCCGGCCCTTTCCGGGCGGGGTGGGCGCGCACGCCCAGGCGCCGCAGCTCAGCGATGGACTTGGGCTCCGCGCTGTCGCAGACGACAGGGCAACCCCCGGCAAACGCCTTCAGGCGCGCGGCCAGCCCGTCGTTGGACAGCCCCCGCAAGTACAGCTCATCCAGGATGTACAGGCGCTTGTTCCGCCGGTCGTAGTGCGCCAGGATGGCGGCCGCCGGGTCGCCGGCATAGCCGAAGTCCAGCCCGCAGCGCAGGCAATCCGCGCGCTTGCGCAGCGCGCTCAGGTCCTCCGCGCGCCAGGCTGTGAAGATGGCGCTGCCTGTATCACCCCA
>JAAZKQ010000128.1 GCA_012799755.1 Lentisphaerota bacterium
CCCGTCCACCCCGTCCACCCCGTCCACCCCGTCCACCCCGTCCACCCTGTCCACCCCATCCACCCTGTCCACCCTGTCCACCCTGTCCACCCTCCCACGATGGTAGCGCGGACAGTAGCGCAGGATTATATTTGGCACTGTCATTTCCGGCCCCTGGAAACGCGGCCTGAAATGATTCTTTTCATTATATGTGAGGACGCGGGCTCCCCAACTTCCCGCTTCCCGGCACAGCAAGCTGACCGCAAACCGCCACAATGCAAGTGACATAGGGAGACCGCGAATTGGAGGACTTTCTCTGGTTTAAAGAGGTATCGAAGAGCTTTGCGACGACGCGTGCCGTAGACAAGGTCTCTCTGACCATCAGACGTGGCGAGATATTCTCAATTCTCGGTCCCAGCGGCTGCGGCAAGACCACGCTGCTGCGCATGCTGGCGGGCTTTGAAGCGCCCGATTCCGGCCGCATCATTCTGGATAACAACGATATCACTGACCTGCCCCCCAATATGCGCCGGGTCAATACGGTCTTCCAGAACTACGCGCTGTTCCCGCACATGACTGTGCGCGAGAACATCGCCTTCGGCCTCAAAGTCGCCAAACGCCCCAAGGCCGAAATTCGCGACGAGGTCGAGCGCATGCTTGATCTGATCCAAATGCAGGATCATGCGGACAAAAAGCCCTCGCAGATCAGCGGCGGCCAAAAACAGCGCACCGCCATTGCCCGTGCGCTCATACTCAAACCCTGCGTGCTGCTTTTGGATGAGCCCCTCGCCGCGCTTGACCTCAAACTCCGTCAACGCATGCTCCTCGAACTTAGCCTCATCCACGATGAAGTCGGCATCACCTTTGTCTACATCACCCACGATCAGGGCGAAGCCATGAGCATCAGCGATCGTATCGCCGTCATGAACAACGGCCGCATCGAACAAATCGGCACCCCCGCCGAAATCTACGAGGCGCCCAAAAGCAGCTTCGTCGCCGCTTTCATCGGCGACACGAACTTCTTTGACGGACGCATCTGCGAGGTCATTGACCACGAATACTGCCGCCTTGACGTGCCGGGCCTGCCCCGCATACTTTGCTTCAATGACAAAAAACTCGCCAAGGGTGACCTCGTTCACCTCAGTATCCGACCAGAAAAATTCCAAATCGCGCTGGAGCCGCCGTCACCCAACTCGAAGTACAATGTGCTTTCAGGTGTGGTTGAGGACATCATTTATCAGGGCGACCATACCCGCTACTGGGTGTCCATCAGTGACGACTGGCGCATCTCCGTCTCCCGCCAACACACCCGCTTCATGCTGGACGAAAAGCCCATCCAATGGCACGACCACGTCTTCATCTCGTGGTTTGCCGACGATGGCTTCATGCTCGAACGCTACAGTGAAAAAGATGAAGAGCTGCTCGAAACGCCGCCCCAAAGCGTCGGCGAAACAGATGACAGCGACAGCAGTGACGACGCGGCTGCCCCCGGCGAGCCTCACAACGACGAGGCGTCGTCACTGGCCTGACCGCCGCCCCGAATCACCCCTTTCACAATCGTGTTCACTGGCACCCATTTCCGTCCGTCCTTTGTCTGTCTTCTTTACATTCCTTTGTGTCCATTGGCGCTTCTCGTTTGCGCAGTTAGGTTCTTGATAGAGGGTCACAACACATGACATCATCCCGCCGACGTCTTTGGGCCGAATGCAGTCTGACTGCGCCATCCATGTTATGGCTGCTGGTCTTTTTTCTGCTGCCCACCCTGATCATCCTGGCGATTGCGTTCAAGCCCGCTGATCCCAGCGGCGGCATCGCCGAGGGCTGGACCTTGCAGACCCTGGCCAGCCTGCGCAATCCCAACTATCCAGAGATCATCTTCCGTACGGTCTGGCTCAGCGCGGTCACGACCTTCACCACCTTGGCGATAGCCATTCCCATCGCCTATTACATCGCCCGCAGCAAACCCTGGAAGCGCGACCTCATCCTCTTCCTCACGATTATTCCCTTCTGGACCAGCTTCCTCATCCGCATCTTCGCCTGGAAGGCCGTCCTGCATCCCGACGGCATCCTGAAGAACATTCTGGTGTTCTGCCGCCTGGCCTCGCCTGACACCCTGCTGCTTTACCGCCCGGAAGCCGTCCTGCTGGTCATGATCTACACCGAACTGCCCTTCGCCATCCTCCCCCTCTACGCCGCTGCGGAAAAATTCGATTTCTCGCTGATTGAGGCCGCCATGGACCTCGGCGCCGGCCGCCTGCGCGCCTTCTTCAGCATCTTCATCCCCGGGATATACAGCGGCCTCCTGTCGGCCTGCCTGATGGTGCTCATTCCCAGCATCGGCAGCTACGTCATTCCCGACGTCGTCGGCGGCATTGATTCGCAGATGATCGGCAACGTCATCGCCCAACGGACTTTCGTAGATCGCAATCTGCCGGCGGCCAGCGCCTTGGCGGCAGTGCTCACGCTGGTCATGGTCATTCCACTTATTTACTTCCTCCGCGTCAAAAAGACCGCGGACAAGAGCCCCACACCCGCAAAGGAGGTCGTCTGATGAACAAACGAAGCAAGCTGCCGGGCCTGCTGACCTGGGCCACCCTGCTCTTCTTTTATCTGCCGATCATCCTGCTGGTGATCAACTCCTTCAACATGTCGCGCACCGGCGGTTCCTGGGGCGGCTTCACCCTCAAATGGTATGGGCAACTCTTCAGCGCCCGTGAAATCTGGCACGCTCTGCGCAACACCCTCATTGTCGCCTTCATCTCCACGGCCGCCTCAACAATCATCGGCACGACCGCCGCCTTCGCCCTGCATCGCTACCGCGGCCGCATCCAAGACGCCCATTACTTCCTCGTCTATACGCCGCTGGTCGTACCGGAAATCCTCCTGGGCATCAGCATGTTGCTCTTCTTCGTCGCCCTGAAGGTCAATCTCGGCCTGACCACGATCATTCTGGCGCACATCACCTTCTGCATCAGCTACGTAGCCATGGCCGTGCTGTCCCGCTTGCAGGATTTTGACCTCACTATCCTTGAGGCCGCCCGCGACCTCGGCGCAAATTCCTGGACGACCACTTGGAGCATCCTTATCCCCGTGATCTTTCCGGGCATCATGGCCGGCGCGCTGCTGGCCTTCACCCTGTCCATTGATGACTTCGTCATCTCCTTCTTCGTCGCCGGCCCGGGTTCCACGACCCTACCCATCCACATCTACAGCATGATCAAGCGCGGCTCCATGCCGCTGATCAACGCCCTCTCAACCATCCTCCTGGCCGTCACCTTCCTGGCCATTCTCGCCTATCAAATCATCAGTCGCCACAACCGCCCAAAAGAAGACTGAGAGGCGAAAAAGCCGCGCGCAGCATGCCCATGTCACACCAGCGCGCGGCTTTGTCAGCAAAGGCGCCACCCTCGCCCGTCATTACCTCGGCAGTGCCCGATAGCGGCTGCGGCGATGCAGCAGGTGTTCGCCGTCCTGCGCCAACACCCGTTCCTCGTAGGACTCGAAGTTGCCCTCGAACCAACTGAGCTTGCCGTCGCCGACAAAAATCAGCAGGTGGGTGCAGATGCGATTGAGGAAGAAGCGGTCGTGGCTGATGACCATCGCGCAGCCTGGAAACTCAATAAGCGCCTCTTCCAGCACGCGCATGGTGTTGACATCGAGGTCGTTCGTCGGTTCGTCCAGCAAGAGCAGATTGCCGCCCGTGCGCAGGAGCTTGGCCAGATGTACCCGGTTGCGCTCGCCGCCCGACAGCTGCCCCACCAACTTCTGCTGCTGCGGCCCGCGGAAGTTGAAGCGTGACAGATAGGCCCGCGCATTGATCCGGCGATCGCCCAGCTGCAATTCCTCGTTGCCGCCGCTGATCTCCTCAAAGACGGTCTTTTCGTCATCCAGCGCGTCGCGATGCTGATCCACATAAGACAGCTGCACGGTCTCGCCCAGTTCAATGCGCCCCGCATCCGGCTGTTCCTGCCCGATGATCATGCGGAATAGCGTCGTCTTGCCTGTGCCGTTCGGGCCAATGACGCCGACAATGCCGCCGCGTGGCAGCTCAAAATCGCAGTTGTCAATCAGCAGTCGGCCGCCATAGCCCTTGCTGAGTCCGCTGACTCTGAGCACGCGGTCGCCCAATCGCGGCCCCGGCGGTATCTGGATGCTGATGTCGTCCTTGCGCAGCTCGAAGCCCTGCGCAGCCAATTCCTCATAGCGGTTGATGCGCGCCTGATTCTTCTTCAAGCGACCTGCCGGCGTACTGTTGATCCATTCAAGCTCCTGCGCCAGAAGCTGCTGCCGCCGCGTTTCCTTCTTCTCCTGTATCCGCAGCAATTCCTGCTTCTGCTTCAGCAATGACGAATAGTTGCCCTCGAAGGGAATGCCGCGCGTGTCCTCAATCTCCAGTATCCACTTGGTGATGTTGTCCAGAAAATAGCGATCGTGAGTAACAATGATCACCGTGCCCGGGTAATCCCGCAAGGTCTTCTCCAGCCAGCTGATGGTCTCGGCGTCCAGATGCTTCGTCGGCTCGTCCAGCAACAGTAAGTCCGGCTTCTCCAGCAGGGCCTTGCACAAGGCCACCCGGCGCCGCTCACCGCCTGACAGCGTCGTTACGTCCGCATCGTCCGGCGGCAACACCAAGGCCTCCGAAGCCACGTCCAGCAGGTGATCCATATTCCAACCGTCCAGCCGGTCAATCTCATTCTGCAGAAAATCAAACTCGTCATTGAGTTTGTTCATTTCCTTCTCGGACAAATCATCCCCCATGCGCCCCATGACCTCATCATAGCGATCAATCAGCGCCTGGATCGGCGCCATCGCCTCTTCAAGATTGCCGCGCACGTCCTTCGCCGGATTCAGCCGCGGTTCCTGCGGCACCAGCAGCGCCCGACAGCCCTTGCTGATCTGCGCCGTGCCCTGAATCTCCGTGTCCAAACCGGCCATGATCCGCAACAACGTTGATTTGCCCGCGCCATTCTCACCGACAATCCCGATCTTCGCACCGAGATAAAAGGACAAATTGAAGTTCTGCAGCACCGGCCTGTCACCGTAAAACTTGGACATGTTCTGCATCTGAAAAACAAAATTGGGTGGCATGGCTGATTCCTCGTAAATTAATGAAATAATGGGAAGTTGTAGTATAACCGAGCGAGCCCGCTAACGCCAGCAAGCAACAAACCCGGGCCGCCCAAAAAGCGGTAATCGCTCGGCGCCAATGGACGTTCAGGCCACTGAAGATGCCTTGACAGCGCAGTGCTTGTTTACGCCAGCCCGGGATGCGTCCATAATGTCCATATTGTCCATACCGTCCATAGAAATGCCCAACACCCCACCGGGAGCCGTCGGGCGGCAGTAAAGTGAGCCAAACAGCCACCCTCAAACATAATCTGCGCTAATCTGCGTAATCTGCGGATAAAAAACCTTCCACACACACCAACTAACCCTCCTCAAAAATAATCCGTGTGAATCCGTGTGAATCCGTGGTTAAAAGGGCAAACACACAGGCCGCCCTATGCCAAGCAGTCACCAGCAAAAAAACAATCTGCGCTAATCTGCATAATCTGCGGATAGAAAAAACTGAAAGCGGCTGGAAGCCGCTTCTACTCTGCCGGAAGATGAACGTTATGGGCTGGGCCTTGGCTTGCCAAGCAGCCACCCGCAAAAAAACAATCTGCGCTAATCTGCGTAATCTGCGGATAAAAAAAGCGTCACACGTCCAGCGCGGCCCGCAAAACCGGCCACACCGCGCTGATGTCGCCGGCGCCGATCAGCGCCAGCAGCTGCGGCGTCTCCGCCGGACACGCCGACAGTGCTGCCAGCAGCGTCGCGACAACCCGCGGCGGGTCATTGGGCAAATACGCCACCGCGCTGCCGGGCGAGATTTCCCGCGCCAGCCGGACAATGGCCTCGGGCTCAGCAATCTCCTCGTCACGCCGCCAAGCGGCAAAAGGCGCCAGCACCCAGGCTTGCTCGACCTCGGCAAGGATGGCCGCAAAATCGGTCGCATAGCGCTTCACGCGCTCGTAGCGATGCGGCTGGAAAAGCAACAGCCGGCGGTAGCCCGGATAGGCCTCGCCAAGCGCGTCCAGCGTCGCCCGCAGTTCCGCTGGATGATGCGCGTAGTCTTCCAGCACCACCAGCCGGCCATCCGCGCGACGATAGCGCTCACTCAGGCGCCGCTGCACGCCAGGATAACTCAGCAAGGCCCTGCGCGCCTGCGCCGCCGGCACGCCCAACAGTTCCGCCACCGCCACCGCCATCGCGCCATTCACCCGATTGTGCCGGCCCGACAAGGCCAGCGGTATCGGCAACGACAAAGCCAACGGCTCATCCACAAAGGTCACCTGCTCAAGACCGCCCAAGAGTCGCACGCAATTGTCGCAGCGCCAGGCCACCACCCGCCGCGCTTGTCGGGCAAAATCCACAAAACAGCGTTCCAACGCCTCAACGCCCCCGTGACTCCAGCAGTGATCATCGTCAATATTGAGAATGACGGCGATATCGGCATGGAAAAACACCTGCGTGCCGTCGCTTTCATCAACCTCGGCCAGCAGCAGTTCGCCACGCCCGGCGCCGGCCGCGCGCTCCCAGCCATTGACCAGTCCACCGACAAGGTAGCCCGGCGCCATGCCCGCTTGGCGACAGATATGTGCGAGCATGGCCGTGACGCTGGTTTTGCCGTGAGAGCCGGCCACCGCCACCGTCCGCGGAAAAGCCCGGGCCAATTCGCCCAAAAACTCACCCCGCCGCATGCTGGCAATGCCCCGCTTGGCGGCTTCCTGTCGTTCGGGATCATCCTCAGGCACCGCCGATGAATAGACCAACAGCTCCGCTTGGCCGGCCAGCTTGTTATCATGACCAACCAGCACATCCAAGCCGCGCCGGCGCAGAGACGCCAGCATTGCCGAATCCGCCACGTCGCTGCCACTGACAGAGCAGCCCAAGTCAGCGCAGATATGCGCCAGACCGGCCATGCCCACTCCACCGACACCGGTGAAATGAATGTGCTTGTGACTCTGATCGCTCATAGCCTATGCAGTCTCCGGCTCTTCCAACATCCTTACGTCTTTCCATTTACCCTGCTTGAAGCGTCCGAACATAATCACGCCGCCCAGCACAGTGGTGAAGACCATGACCGCCCAAGCATGGACCGGCGACCATTGCAGGTAGCGCACGCCAATCAGCAAAACAAGCGCCTCGAACCAGCGGATGCCAGTATCTATCGCCATCGCCCAGAACGTGTCGCCCGCGCCCCGCAAGGCGCCTGATGCGATCAGGAAAATACCGTCAAACAACAAATAGAACGCTGCCAAACGCAGCATCTTCACCGCCAGCCCCCGCACTTCGCTGTAATCCAGCCCCGGCACATTGTCCGGTGTGAACACCGCCACCAGCACCTGCGGAAACAGACAAAAGGCGATCAGCATCAGACCCGAATAAAGCAGTGCCAACTTGAAGCCCGAATACGCCGCCTGTTCCGCGCCAATGGCATTTCGTGCGCCCAGGCATTGACCAACCAAGGTGCTGACCCCGATCTGGATGCCGACCAAGGGAAAAAACGACACCAGGTCCCAACTGAACACAATCGTCGTCGCCGCCGCCACATTGGCGCCATAGCTGTTGAAACTTTGCACCACCACCACAAATGACCCCATGCCCAACAAGCCCCCGACGCCAATGGGCAGACCAAAGCGCAACAGCGCCCGCAAATTGCGCCAGTCGAAACGGATGTCTGACAAGGTCGCCGAATACGGCGCACGGCGAATCTCACACAGAAAGGCCAGCATGATGATCGCCGTCATCGTCCCGCTAGCCATCAAGGTGCCTATCGCCGCCCCTTTCAGGCCCATGGCCGGAAAACCCAGTTTGCCAAAAATCAACACGTAATTGGCCACCAGATTGACCAGCAGCGCCGCGCTGTTCGCCCACATGATCACCCTGGTCTTGCCGATGCCCGCAAAGAAGGCCGCCACCGCTGCCCGCAACAACGAAAGAATGCCACCAAAGGCCATGTACCAGAAGTATTGTAGCTCCAGCGCCACCAACGTCGGTTCATGACCCGCAGCCGAAAAGCTCCGCGCCGCAAAACGGGCCACCAGCAGCGCCAGCGGATAGGACAGCAAGGCCAGCAATAGCCCCTGATACACCACCAGTGGACACTCGCGAAAGCGCTTGGCGCCATGGTGGTGCGCAATGAGCGTTGACGAATAGCCAATGATGCCCGCGAAAAGCGTCAAGCACAGCCATGCGGTGTTCCCGCCGCTCATGCAAGCCGCCATCTCCTCTTTGCCGACGTAGGCCAAATACAGCCGGTCAACAAAGGTCATCAAGGTGTCGAATACCTGCGAAATAATCATCGGCACGGCTATCGGCAACAACGCCGAAATGCCGCCCGGGCCGTCCAAATGACGACGCACAAAGGCGTGCTCACGTAATGGTTTCATAGGAGTCGTTCAAAAATTAAGGCAACAGTTCTGGAGTTGTTCCAAGCTGTTTTTCACAATGGGTCATCCGTATGGGAAACAGATGGGGCATCTGTGTTGTACGAATGCGAAATCTTGCGCCGTAGGCGCTTAACCATGCTTAACCCCAGGCTTTGGCCCATAAACGTTAAGTTGTTTCCGTTGAATCGTACCGGGAAAATAGTGGTGTGTGTTGTGACTGACGTCCCCAGATGCCTAAGCATAAAGACACACGCTTGGGTTTGCTCTTTGATTTGCCTCGGCG
>JAAZKQ010000129.1 GCA_012799755.1 Lentisphaerota bacterium
CCGCCGCCAATGAGGATGTATTCCTTGACGGGCAGTTGCATTTCATCAATGGTGCGGTGGCAATCCTTGAGCGAGTAGGCGACGCCTTCGAGGATGGCGCGCGCGAGGTCGCCACGAGTGGTGCCCATGCTCATGCCGGTGAAGCTGCCGCGCAACTTGGGGTCCCAATAGGGCGAGCGTTCACCGCTGAGGTAGGGGTGGAAGAAGACGCCGTTGGAGCCGGGCGCTGAGGCCCCGGCTTTGCGGTCCATGATCTCATAGACGTTGACGCCACTGGCCTCCGCCTCAAGTTTTTCTTCGGCGCAGGCCAGATCACGGAACCAGCGTTGGCAGATGGCGGCCGCATTGGTGGCCGTGACGGTGTACCACATGCCGGGAATGACATGGGAGTAGGTGAGGGTGGCCGGATGAGGATGGGCCTCGGCGGTCATGACGTTGACATTGCCGGCGGTGGCCAGTTTGATGATGCACTGGCCAGGCTCAATGGCGCCGGCGGCGTAATCTTCGACGGCCGAGTCGCTGGTGCCCATGACGACCGGCGTGCCGACGGGCAGGCCGGTGGCCTTGGCGGCTTCGGCGGAGACCTTGCCGGCGATGTCGGTGATGTCGCCGATGGGCGGCAGCAGGGCGCTGCTGAAGCCGGCCAGTTCGCAGAGTTCGTCCGACCAGCGTTGTTGCTTCATGTCGTAGAAGAGGGTGCCCTGACACTCAATGCGGTCAGTTGCCAGCTCGCCGCAGAGGAGAAAACGAATGTAGTCCTTGACGAAAGAGATGTGCCGCAGGCGGCTCATATTTTCGGGCTCGTGGCGTTTGAGCCAGAGCATTTGCGGCAGAGTCCAGGTCGGGGTGGGCATCTGGTAACCCGTGGCGAAGATTTTATCGCCGGCTTTTTCCATGAGTTCGCGGCTTTCGGCGGCGCTGCGCTGGTCGGTCCATATGATGGTTGGGCGAATGACCTGGAGTTGTTCATCGAGGAGGACGGCGCCGTGGGTATAGCTGTCCAGGGCGACGGCGGCGACACGGGCGTTCTGCCAGACGGACCGCTGCTGGAGCCGGGCGAAGGTTTCGCACATGACGCGCCACCAGTCGGCGGGGTCCTGCTCCGACCAGCCCGGGTGGGGGTGGAAGCTGGGATATTCGCCGGAGAGACTGTCCAGAACTTCGCCCTGGCAGTCGGTAATGGTGATTTTGCAGCCGCCGGTGCCGAAGTCAATGCCGATAAGAATGTCGTGCGTCATAGTGCTGTACTCTGGAATGGCTCATATAGGGGAAAGGAAGAGGAATAAGGGGGCACCCGACCGCCTGCGGCTGTGATAGCACGCAGGCGGCCCGGGGAACTCAAGGCCGTGCTGCTTACTTGGCGACCCAGCTGTGGGCCGGATCCTGCACGGAGACGAACTTGCGGTGGACTTCGCCGGCCATGACCCACAGGTAATACATGTCGTAGCCAGGGGCGCCGATGACTGGGTGGTAGCCGCGGGGAATCAGCGTGGTGTCATTTTCCTCGACGGTGTAGGTCACGTCAATGCTGCGGTCGTCCGTGTAGATCTTCTGGATGCCATAGCCTTGGAAGGGCTTGAAGCGGAAGAAGTAGACTTCTTCCATGTCAACCTCGACGGGCGGATTGTCGTAGTCATGACGATGGGGCGGATAGCTTGCGTGGCGACCGTCCTTGACAAAGGCTTCACCAATGTAGAAATGCGCCGAGGGGAATTTCTCCGTAAGCATGAGATAGGCCGTGCGCTGATAACTGCCCTTGCCGATGTCGCTCACAATGACCTGTTCGTGAGTGATGACGTAGGCGTCGGTCTTGAGGGTGGAGGGACTGGCGGCCCAGGCAATGTCCACAGGGCCCAGCGCGGTGATTTCGTAGGCGGTGTTGCAGGGGATGTAGACCGTGTGAGGTCTGCCGGAGAAGACATCCGGACGCTCGCCGACGGAGGCGAATTCAAAGCCGTCGCCCTTGACGGCGCACTTGCCGCCGAGGACGACCAGGGCGACTTCGAAGCCGCCGCTGTTGGCGGCGAAGCGCTGTTTGTCCGCCAGGTTGATGACGGCGAATTCAGTGAGTTTGAGCTCACCGTCACCGATGCTGGAGATTTTGTTGAAACCGGGCTTCATGGCGCAGCTGACTTTGTATTTCATGATCATGTCCTTTTGTTTGGTCTTGTGGTTGCCAGGGCGAAAGTTGTTCAATTGTATTTGGGCAGACGGTCGCCGTGGGCGGCGATCATCTCATCAACCATCTTGATGATGTCGTCGAGGGAGAGTTCGGCGGAGGTGTGCGGATCGAGCATGGCTGCGTGGTAGATGGCCTCTTTCTTGCGCGTGACAATGGCATCAATCGTCAGCAGCTGGGTGTTGATGTTGGTCATGTTCAAGGCGGCGCACTGCGTGGGCAGGGGCCCGAAATAGGTGCCTTGGACGCCATGGCCGTCCACCAGGCAGGGCACTTCGACGACGGCGTTGCTCGGCAGATTGTCAATCAGCCCGTGGTTGAGGACGTTGCCGGCAATGCTGTAGGGCTTGTTGGTGACAATGGCATTCATGATGCCGCAGCCGAATTCATTGCTCATCTTGTGCGTGAGCACGGGATTCTCGCAGATTTCCTTGTACTGCTTGTTCCAGTTGGCGACAATCTTGCGGCAGCGATCCGGTGACGCATCCAGGGGGATATTGTACTCATCAACCAGCTCGGGATACTGGCGCTTGATCCAGTAGGGCTGGTATTCCGCGCTGTGCTCGCTGGATTCGGTGATGTAGTAGCCGAATTTGCGCATGATTTCCAAACGCACCATATTCCCGCTCTTTTCGCTCTTGGGGGCTTTACGCCAGGCATCAAGCTTCTGGAAAGCGATTTCCTTGATTTCAGGATAGATATCGCGGCCTTCTTCCGTGACTTCAAGAAGCCACGCCTGGTGGTTGATGCCGGCGATGCGGGCCCTGATCTTCTTCTCATCGTACTTTTCCTTGAGATCAAGGGTTCTGAGCA
This sequence comes from Lentisphaerota bacterium, assembly GCA_012799755.1. Classification (GTDB taxonomy): domain Bacteria; phylum Verrucomicrobiota; class Lentisphaeria; order Oligosphaerales; family Oligosphaeraceae; genus Oligosphaera. The sequence continues at coordinate 2,993 of JAAZKQ010000129.1, forward strand.
GGCTTGGGATGCAGCCTTGCACGGAGTGGCAAAGGCCGACAGTGCGAATGGGCGTGTGGCGGAGCATGAAGCCGGTGAGGGCGCACATGGGATTGGTGTAGTTCAGGAACCACACATTGGGGCAGACTTCGGCCATGTCTTCGGCAAAGCCCTGCATGGCGTAGCCGCTGCCAAGGGCGCGGAAGAGCCCACCAATGCCGATGGTATCGGCGATGGTCTGGCGCAGGCCGTACTTCGTCGGTATGGCGAAGTCAATGGCCTCGGAGATGGTGAAGTCCCAGACGCGGATGGCGTTGATGGCGAAATCGGCGCCGCGCAGGGCCTCCTTGCGGTTTTCGACGCCGCAGTGAGCGGTGATGGTGGCGCGATCCTCGTTGATGTTCTTGTTCAGGGTGCGCAGCATCATCTCGGATTCACGGAGACGCTGGGGATTGATGTCATAAAGGGCGATGTGGGCGTCCTGCAGGGCAGGAGTGCAAAAGACGTCGCCAATGATGTTCTTGACGAAGATCGTGCTGCCGGCGCCCATGAACGTGATTTTTGTCATTGATCCGCTAATGCCTTCTCTTGAAGCGCTTGTTTCTACGGAGCGAGGGAGAAGTGTCCGCCGGGCTGCTGCGCGCTTTGGCTGGAGCAGCCCGGTGATTCTTGCTCCGCTCTTAGAATTCGAGCAATTCGATGTTCATGATGCGGGCGAATTCGCGCAGGTGATGGGCGATATCGCCGTAGGAAACGACGTAGTGGTGCTCAAAGCCGTTGTACACGATCTTGTTGATCAACTCACGCACGTTGCCCTTGAACATAACCTTCAGGGGATTCGAGCGCAGGCACTGCTTCGTATCAACGGCTTCGCCGCTGAACATCATCAGGCGGAAGTCGCCATCACGATTCTCGCCGAGGCGGCAGATGGTGACCTTGCCGGGCTTCAGCGGGAATTCAACCGCGACACCCTTCTTGCCGCCGCCGTCAATCACCGGATGCTTGCGGATGCAGGGCTTGAAGTCGGGATGGCTGAGGCAGGTCGGCGCCGCGCCGCAATGCCAGAAGATGCCCGAGTTATCCTTCTCGTCGAAGATGACCAAGTCGGCAAAGAAGGTCTTGCTGTCGGAGAAATTCTCACCGAGGGTCATGGCGATGGCGCCATAGACGTCGCCTTCGCAGGCTGTGGCACATTCATGGCCGGTGAGGCAGCCGAGGAGGTGGCAGACGCCAATGCCGTAGAGGTCGCTGAATTCAGGCCAGCAGCGGACGGCCCAGGCGTCAATGCGGTACTTCTTGCGCAGCTGGCAGAACGCGGCGTAGAGCTCGACGGCCAAGTTGAGTTCTTCGTCCGTGATGTCGCCCTGTTTGGCGTTGTCAAGGACGTCCCGGCGGGCTTCGGGTAAGTCTTTGCCCTTGAGCGAGCGGGCCGTGTCAACCAGTTCGAGCATGGTGATGTTTTCGACTTCGACGCCGAACTTCTCACGCAGCAGCATTTCATTGAAAGTCGAGGTAAAGAAACCGGGGACGCGGCCGCCGACGGAGCCGACGCGGAAGCCCTTCAGCTGCTTGATGCTGGCGAAGACTTTGAGTTCTTCCTTCATTTCGGCCATGGCTTGGTCAATAGTGCCATACACGAAAGCGAAGGGGTGATTGACGCGCCAGAGGTGATTGGCGGTCATGTTGCTGGCGCAGAAGCTGTTGGCTTCCAAGCGGTAAGCGGGGGTGCGGTAGGGCTGTTCCGGCGTGGACCAGAGAATGACCGGCACGCCCAGGCGGCGAGCCAGGGACGGGGTGATGGCGCCGAGCGGGAAGGCGAGGTGATGCACCACCAGGACGTCAATGTTGCTCTTATCGAAGAGCGCGCAGGCCTCGTCGGCATCCGTGTCGCTGATGATGAGTTTGCCGCAGTCAACGACCTCGTAGCCAAGGCCCTTGAGAGCCGCCAAGGAATCCTTCAGCTCTTTGTCGAGACGATCATTGACCCAGCTGCCTTTACAGAGGGGGAGATAACCGAGTTTCAGTGTCTTCATGATGCTTTCCTTTCTCCGGGTTGTTGTGTTTCGGAAACTCTTGGGAACAGGGAGGATAATGTCGCCCGCACGGCCTCGAGCCGGGCGGGACGTGATCAGTGCCTACTATTGGATCACAAGTTCATACCATAATGTCTTATATTCAGGAGATATTCTTATCAAGGCGGAATCATCAGCAGCGCCAATGGCGACGGCTTGCATACGTTCGCCATAGCCATCCAGCGCGAAAGCCTGGACGCGGGCCGGGACAATGCCTTTGAGGATGAGCTCGGCGCTGATGCCCTCGGCCAGAATGGGTGCTTTGCCATTGCTGCCGCCGTAGAACTCGCTGACGGCTATGCGCGTTTTGCCGATGTCGCGGACAACGGCGTCACTATTGTGGTTGAGGCCGGTGGCAGCCAGAAGATAGCGACCGGGCGCCAGGGCTTCAGCAGCGCCGGCTTTGCCGGTCGGCGGCGTGCTGTTAGTGAGCGAGAGACTGAACCAATCCAAGCGGTTCTTGCCGGGAATAATGCTCAGGCCCTTGTACTCAAAACGGCGGCCGCGGACAAAACCGGTGAAAACCTTGGTGTTGGGCGTGTCAACAGTAAAGAAGCCGGCGTCGCTCTGCTGGAAATCCCAGACAAGCTCACCCGTGTCGTTGCGAATGCACTTCTGGTCAAGCATGGCGCGTTGCTTTTCTGACAGGGCTTGCCAATCGTCAACGACACGGACGCCGGCGGGCATGTGCAGCGGGCCACACTCAGCGACATGCTGGCCGCTGAAGAAACCCAGCGCCAAGGCCATGCTGTCCTCATTTCCTGCCCGACCGACAACATGGGCATTTTTAGCGCGGGCGACGGCGGTGATTTCGTCACTGAGCCGCGAGGGCAGGACGTAGGCCGTACTGACGGGACCGGCCTGGACATCGCCACGCACGAACATGGCGTAACAGGCCGGCAGATGCGCCAGTTTGGCATTGGCCGAGCACATATCGAAGGTCGGCGGGATGGTGCTGCGCCAGTACTCGCGGCTGTGGGTCCAGGCGAATTGGTAGAAGCCCGCCCAATCCTGGAAGGCCGCATTGGCCGCGAGGATGAGATTGCCCTCGGCGGAATAGAAGTTGCTGTTGGGATGGTCGTACTCGCTGATGGTCAGCGGTTTGCCGTGGATGCGGGCGTTGGCCAGATTGGCGAGCGTGCGGCCGGGGAGGGCCGGTAGATGGTTCACCAGCGAGGTGTTATTCAGGTACCAATGTTTGCCGTCCCAGGCCTTGGCGGGAAAGATGGGGTGATTCCAGTAGCTATGGTTGTCGCAGTAGTCCATGCGTGCCTGTACGGAGCTGAAGCCGTACTGCAGCTGCGTGCCGGTGACCAGCTGCCGCACGCCGATGTCATTCTTGAGATGGCTGTAAAGGTCTTGGTAATAGCTGTTTTCGATGTCATGCAGGAAGGCCGCGAAGTCCTCGTGGCAACGCGGGAAAAGGCCGAGATCAGCATCTTTGGGCAGCGGCACACTACGTTGTTCGAGCGAAATACCCGCAGGCCAGGTGAAGCAGGCGCCGGGGCGGAGACTGATGTCAGCAATGTCAATGACCCCTGGCGTGAAATCGGCGAAGACCAGGCGGACTTTGTCGTCGTCCATATTGGCCAGGAACGTGTAGCGGTAGTCCTGCCAGACGCTGTCGGCATTGGTAATGCGAGTGCGGAAACCGGCGACATGCCAGGGATTGTGATCCTGACTGAGGCGCACCGACAATGGCGCCGGCTTGTCAAGCCGCAGTTTGAAACTGAGTGTGTAGGGCTGGACCTTGCGTACTACGAGATTGCTGCGGTAAAACTGCGGGATATTCGGTGTGAAGCCGATCTTGTCAACCTTGAGACGCGCAAAACGGGCCGGGCCGGCATCGCCGGCGGGCGCGTCAAGAACTTCCCAGGTGGAAACGGAGCCGCCGTCCTGCTGGAAACCCCAAGCGGTCTCCTCAGCGTTTTTGATGTCGCCGGCCATGGCGCCATCGGCGATCATTTCATCGCCGAGTTGGACATTGGCCATCTGCCAGGCGGCTTTCATGGCGCCACTGTTGGCGTATTTTTTCGCCAGCCAGTCATTCCAGAGGCCGGTGAAGAGGCTGCCGTAGGGTTCAGGTAGATTAGCCAGGTCGTATCTGCTGCTGTACCACGCGTTGACAACGCTGTTTTCGTTGGCGATTTCCAGTGTGACAATGCCCGGGTCGTCCTTGTAAGCGCGGCCACTGTAGGGATTGACGTGGGTCATGAAGTCCCGGTGGAACTTCTTCTGCAGAGCGATCATGCGCGGTTCAAAATGATCCAGGCCATTGTTATACCAGGGCAGCTGGTCGGCATTCTCGAAGCCCGCCGCCGCGCCGAATTTGCGGGCGATATTGAGCTGCATGTAGATGTAAATACCGCGCTTTTGCAGTTGGTGAACCAGGTAGTCGAAGCGGTCAAGCTGCACGGGCTCAATAAAGGAATCCGGGCTGCTGTAGCGGCGCTGCGGCGGAAAGGCGTGGTGGACATAATGCATGCGCACACTGTTGATGCCGAAGCGCGCCAAGGCGGCGGCGACGGCCTCGGCGTCGTCCTTGCTTTCGGGGAAGCAGCCACCGAAGCAGATATTGGTGCCCAGGAAGCGGCGTCGCCGGCTGCGGCCATCCACGAAGTGAATGCCTTTGGCTGCCAGAAAGCCGTCGCTGCCGGCCGGCTGCCAGGGGCCGCCGCTCCAAGTTTGAACGTTGCTGATGTTGTCCGGCAAGCCCAGTTGGATCTGGAAGGGGAATTTGGGCGCAAAGTCGTCGCCGGCTTCAATTTGTGTGAGGAGCTCGGGATATTCCGTCGTTTTGTCGGTTTGGGCGACGGCGACAGCGCAGCAAAGCAGTGCCATGATCAGGTGCTTTGTCATGCTGTCGTTCCCTTTCCTCATTACAGGTGCTTTGCTTCTTCTGTCACTACCGGGCGCTGTGCCGAGCGGGTGTTACTTATGCGCCGCCAGTGCCTGCCGCAGGGTTTCGGCGTCTGGAATGCCGGTACGGCCGCCAAGCTTGGTGCATTTAATGGCCGAGGTCATGGTTGCCTGCCGCATGCACTCCTGCCAGTCACGACCGAGTTTAATGACACTGGCCGCGAAGGCGCCGTGAAAAACATCGCCCGCGCCCGTGGTGTCGCGCACGGTGACGGGGAATATCGGCTGGAAGTACTCTTTTTGGCCGTCGTAGCCGACACTGCCCTGGTTGCCGAGGGTCACGCCGGTGAAAAGCTTCTTGCCCAGGCCGAAGAAATGCCGGGCGGCGGCCTGCGGCGTCGCTCCAGGACAAAGACGTTCGGCAAACTTCTCCGAGCTGATGACGATATCTGAGAGCTCAAGGAGCGTCTCAATGCCGGGGACGACCGTGCCGGCGTCCAGTGATACCAGCACGCCGTGCTCACGGGCAAAACGGGCGGCGGCGATGGCGGCCTGCGTCTGATGCCCATCAAGATGGAGGACCTTGGCGGTTGCCAGCTGGTCCAAGGGGAGCTCGGAGGGACTCAGCGGCGTGACTTCGCCGCTGGACCAGGCAATGCTGCGCTTGCCGCTTTCGCGCTCAATCCAGCAGTACGCAATGGGCGAGGCGCAGTTGGCGCGGCGGCGGATACCGCCGGTGTCAATGCCGACAAGCTCCAGGGCGCCGATGATTTGGCCGCCTTGGGCATCGTCACCGACGGCGCTCCAGAAAGCGCTGGGCACGCCAAGCCGGGCGGCGGCGTAGGTCGCCGTCGCCGCCGGACCGCCGCCTTGTTCCATGCGCTCGTCAATTTTTACTTTATCATCCAGTGGAATGTGCGGTAGAACGCATAAATGATCCCAGCCGCAGTAACCCAAACCAATAAATGACACTGACATAAGGACGACACTCCTACTTGCCGGCAATAAAACTGGAATGAACAGCTAAAATCATCTCATAAACAAGAATATGCCATGAGAATGCGTACAGGCAAACAGTAAAATGATAAAATAATCATTAAAATGGTGTTTCGCTGATTGAAAAATATCATTCACTGATAATTTTATCTCATAAAGCAATTTTGCTTCTGGGTGACAAAGACAGCAAAAGGTGAAATAATGGCTGTGCTTAACGAACGACAGTTGGGCATGAGTGCCTATTTGCGCACGGTGCGCTATAGCAGCATTGAGGATTTGGTGACGCGCTTTGGCGTGTCCGTGGCGACGATACACCGCGACATCGCGGCGCTAGTGCGCACGGGAGCGGTGCGGAAGGTCCATGGCGGCGCCATCAGCACCTTGCCGGAGGAAACGCCGGTCAAGGCGGCAGCGGCAGCGTCCCAGCGCGACAGCCATTTCATCCAGCGTCTGGAGACCAACCGGGCGGCGAAGATGCTCATTGCCGAGCAAGCCGAGCGCAGTATTGAGGCCGGTGACATTGTTTTTTTGGATTCGTCAACGACCTGTCTGTGCTTGGCACGGCGCCTGCAATCTTCACGCCTGAACAACCTGAGCATCGTGACCAACTCGGTGTTGATCGCGCAGGAATTCTACCGCTTTCCACCCCATTTCGTCTTAATGAGTCTCGGCGGCAATTTCAACTGTCAGCTCAATTCCTTTCTGGGCAAGATAACTCTGGAAACCTTGCATCGTCTGCGCATCACACGGGCTTTTTATTCCGGTGTCGGGCTGGACGCTGCCGGCCTGAGCACCTACCACGAGGCCCATGCGGATTTTCTGCGCGAAGTCTTGGCCCTGTCTGAGCATAACACGCTGCTGCTGGACTCCAGCAAGTTTAATCGCGCCGGGCTATTTCTGATTTGCGGACTGGACGAGATTGAGACGCTGATCTCGGACCAGCCACCGCCGTCGGCCCTGGATCGCTGGCGCCACGCCGACGCCGATAAGGACTGAAGTGGAAGAAAAGAAAGTTTTTTCATCGCGGATTGCCGCGATATGTGTTAACCTCCAAAACCACAAACAGAGCAGGGAAAGAACATGAGCAGAGTCATCAAGTACGGTATTGTCGGTATTGGTCGTATTGGTCGTAGCCACGCAAGCGAGATGGCGAGCTATCCGGGCAAATTCGAGCTGGTGGCTTGCGCTGACCACGCGCCGGATCGGCTGGAGAATCTGCCGAAGGAATTCGCCAACGCGGCGAAGTACGCCTCGTTGGAGGAAATGCTCAAGAATGACGCGGTTGAGATGGTCACCATCGCAACTCGCCACCCGGATCATGTGCCGATGGCACTGCAGATCATGGCCGCCGGCAAGATCGCCGTGGTGGAGAAGCCCGTGGCTTGCAGCACAGCGGAAATGGAGCTGCTGCGCCAGGCGTCAGCCAAGCATCCCGGCAAGCTGTTTTTCCGCCATAATCGCCGTTTTGAAGCAGCATTTATCAAAGTGCGCGAGCTGTGCGACAGTGGCCTGATTGGTGACGTGCAGTACATCAAGCTCTACCGGAGCGTTGGCTACTGCCGCCGTAATGACTGGATGACTATGACGGAATTTTTCGGCGGTTTGCTGAGTAACTGGGGCCCACACCTGATTGACCAGGCCTTGTGCTTTCTTGACTCGCCGGTGACCGAAGTATGGGCGGATGTGCGCCGCGTCATCTCCATCGGCGACGGCGACGATATCTTCAAGATCATCCTGCGCGGCGCCAATGGCCGTCTGGCGGACGTGGAAGTGGCCGGCTGCAATGCCATGCCGGGTCGCGAGATGGAAATCATTGGCAGCAAAGGCACTATTGTCTTCAATGGCGGGCCAATCATTGATGTGCGCTATCTGGACCCGGCGACGAAACTGGTCTCAACCAAGCCCCACCCGGAAAATGCTGGTCTGGCATACGGCAATTTTGAAGAAAAGCTCTACTTCGTGGAAGCCAAGTACCAGGTGCCGGCCATCTCCATGAGCATCATCTGGGCGCACCTCTATGACGCCGTGGTCAATGGCGTGCCTTTCCCCATAACCTTTGACCAGGCATACAATGTCGTTAAAGTCACTGAAGAGGCCTTTGCCAAAAGCGGTTTCGCCGCCATCAAGAACTTCAAGTCGAAAGTATGATTGGGGCAGGGCGCTAGCCATGCCATAGCTCAAGCTTGTCCGAAAACCCTACCTATCCCTTTTCAGCTCAGCGCCTTGCGGCAAGCGCACAGTTCCGCCCCTACTCGAACCAGATTTCCGGTTTGAGGGGGCGGCGCAAAACGGTGTCTTTGCCGGCCAAGTCGTTATTGGCGACGGGATAGTCCAGATTGTAGTGCAGCCCGCGGCTTTCGTGGCGGGCGATGGCGCTGTCAATGATCATCTCGGCCACCGAGGCCAAGTTGCGCAGTTCCACCAGGTCGGGCGTCAGCAGGAAGTTCCAGTAATACTTCTCGATCTCTTTGCGTAGCATGCGGATGCGGTTCTTGGCGCGTTCCAGGCGTTTGTTGGTGCGCACAATGCCGACATAGTCCCACATGAAACGGCGGATTTCGTCCCAGTTATGACTGATGACGACTTGTTCGTCCGAGTTGACCGCGTCACCATGGTGCCAGTCGGGGATCATCTCGTCATCAATGGCGGGGACTTTTTCCGGGGATTCGTGGCTGTGCTTCACGGCGTTGTAGCCTACGACCATCGCCTCCAGCAAGCTATTGCTGGCGAGGCGGTTGGCCCCATGAAGCCCCGTGCAGCCCACTTCACCGATGGCGTAGAGGCCCTTGACCGTGCTGACGCCGTTGACATCAGTCCGCACGCCGCCGCAGCAGTAGTGCGCAGCCGGCACGACGGGAATGAGGTCCGTAGCCATATTCACGCCGAAGCGCAAGCATTCCTGGAAAATGTTCGGGAAACGCTTGCGCAGGAAGTCTTCGGACTCGTGGCGGATGTCCAGCCAGGCGCATTCCTGGCCGCTGCGCTTGAGCTCATCGTCAATGGCTCGAGCGACAATATCCCGCGGTGCGAGGCTCTTGAGCTCATGATATTCCTGCATGAACTCCACATAGTCGCCGCCGCGTTTGACTTTGAGGATGGCGCCTTCACCGCGTACCGCCTCGCTGATGAGGAAGGATTTGGCTTTGGGATGGTAAAGGATGGTTGGATGGAACTGGTAGAATTCCATGTTGGCGATTTCGGCGCTGGCGCGGTAGGCCATGGCCAGGCCATCACCACAGGCAACGTCGGGATTGCAGGTACACAGATACACTTTGCCGGCACCGCCGGTGGCCAGGAAAGTAAAGCGGCTGATAAAGGTCTTGATTTCGTGTGAATTGGTATCCATCACGTAGGCGCCCAGGCAGCAGTTCTCACCACGCCAGGTCAAATGCCGGGTTGTGATGAGGTCCACCGCCAGATGATTTTCCAGTATGGTGATGTTCGGATTGGCGCGACAGCGCGCCAACAACACATCGCTGACCTCACGGCCGGTGATGTCGCCGGCGTGCAGAACCCGCCGCGCGGAATGACCGCCCTCGCGTCCGAGGTCGAATTGCCGGGCCTGTTCAGGCGGAACGCTGTCGTGAATATCGCCTTGGCGGGTAAAGTTCAGGCCGTATTGCTCCAGGTCGCGGACGCGCGCCGGCCCAGCCATGACAATCGCCCGTACCGCATCTGGATGACAGAGTCCGGCGCCGGCGGTGATGGTGTCGGCTACGTGGGCGTCAAAGGTATCATTTGCATCCACGACGCAGGCGATTCCGCCCTGGGCATAGCGGGTATTGCATTCTTCAGCCCGGGTCTTGGTGATGACCATGACCTGGCCGAACTTGGCGGCTTCGAGCGCCGCCGTCAGGCCGGCCAAGCCCGAACCGATGATCAGATACTCGCAGTGAATGCGTTTGTTTTTTGCTGATGATGCCTGCATGGAAGCCATTCTCCTGAAATCCCGTCCGATGCCTCGGCAATTGGGCGGCCTGTTCATGTATGCGCGAACGATGCCGGATGGCGCATAAACGGCCAAAGTCCTGTGCATGGCCGGAGCGCTAGGAGCTTTAACATAAACCGTCACTGCCTGGGCGCGAGGAGACGACCGCGCTTTTTGCGGTGGAATTGCCGCACGCAAGCGTGCGGCCACGGAACGACGAACTTTACGCCTACGCGTGAGACAAAACCCCCTGCTTCTGGGCCGTGCTTACGAGAGAGATAGGTGGAGCATTGGGCCTCCCTGCGCCAAACAGCCACCCCAAAAAAGAATCTGCGTTAATCTGCGACATCTGCGGATAAAAAAGGACCGCCCCTGCTCAGGCCCAAAGTTTCCAGTTGCTGGCGGAGACAGCAGCGGCGCCGGCGTTGACGGCTCGCTGCACGTCCTGGACGTCTTCGACGAGACCGCCGGCGATGACGGGCACGGCGAATTGCCTGGCGGCCAGGCGGATGATTTTCTCCGAAACACCCGGGAGCACCTCGACGGAGTCCGGGCGGCAGAGTCTGGCGTGCTGGAGGCCGTTGCGCAGGGCGGATGAGTCCAGCACGAAGACGCGCAGGATGGCGCGCAATCCTGCCTCATGAGCCAGTTTGATACAGGTGGGCTTGGTGCTGATGATGCCGGTGAGGTGGAAGCGTTGGGCGGCGAAGCGGATGCCGCTGGCATCGCTTTTGAGTCCCTCCACCAAGTCCATGTGCAGGAACACCTGCTTGTTGCCTGCATGCAAGGCCTGGCATTGTTCTTCGAGCGTGCAGAGATCGCCGGCAAGCAGGAAAACCACGCTGACCCTGCTCTTGAGCACGCGGCCAATGTCGCCCTCATTGCGCACGGCGGCGATAAGGTATTGCAGAAAATTGGGAGTGGAAGTGGCATTCATGGTGAGGGGAGCTGTGCTAGCTGTCTTTCTTGACAAGAAAACGGGCGTTCCGACACGGCATCGGAACGCCCGTTAGCCTATATCTTCAGCTTGTTGAAATCAACCGCCGAGGGCGCAGAGAAGGACTCCGGCGGCTACGGCCGAACCAATGACGCCGGAGACGTTCGGCCCCATGGCATGCATGAGCAGGAAGTTCTGCGGGTCTTCTTCCAAGCCGATCTTATTGACGACGCGGGCGGCCATAGGCACAGCGGAGACGCCGGCGGCGCCGATCATGGGATTGACCTTGCCGCCGCTGAACTTGCACATCACCTTGCCCATCAGGACGCCACCGGCGGTGCCGAGAGAAAAGGCGATGAGACCGAGGAAGAGAATGCCGATGGTCTCGAAGTTGAGGAACTTGTCCGCCGAGAGCTTGGAGCCGACGGTGAGGCCGAGGAAGATGGTGACGATATTCATGAGGGCGTTTTGGGCGGTGTCGCTGAGGCGGTCCACGCACATGCTTTCCCGCATGAGATTACCGAGCATGAGCATGCTGATCAGCGGTGCGGCCGAGGGCAGCAGCAGGCAGCAGAGCAGGGTGATGGTGATGGGGAAAACGACCTTCTCCAGCTTGGAGACCTTGCGCAGTTGCGACATGCGGATCAGGCGCTCTTCGCGGGTGGTGAGGGCGCGGATGATGGGCGGCTGAATGATGGGCACCAACGCCATGTAGGAGTAGGCCGCCACCGCAATGGAACCCAACAGGTTGGGGGATAAACGGCTGGAGAGGAAGATCGCGGTCGGGCCGTCGGCGCCACCGATAATGCCGATGGAGGCGGCGTCCTTGATGCTGAAATAAATCACCGAATCTGGCGTAAAGGCACTGATCAGCACGGCGCCTATAAGCGCGGCAAAGATGCCTAGCTGGGCGGCGCCGCCGAGGAGGGCCGTCTTGGGATTGGCGATCAGGGGGCCGAAATCCGTCATCGCGCCGATGCCGAGGAAGATCAGCAGCGGGTAGATACCGAGATTGACGCCCTCGAAGAGAATGCCGAGGATACCGTCGGGAGCGGCTATGTCCGCCAGCGGGATGTTACTCATAACGGCGCCAAAGCCGATGGGCAGCAGCAGCAGGGGCTCGAATCCGCGGAAGATGGCCAGGTAAATCAGCAGCAGGCCGACGCAGATCATGATGGCCTTGCCGATGCCGAGGGTCCATTCCAGTTGCGTCTGTTGAATAAAGGAGTAGAGGCCCGTGGTTTGCCAAAGCTTCGTGCACATTTCACTGACGGACAGCCTGACGTTGGCGCTGGGAGTCACGGAATCGTGGGCAAGAACCTGTGGGACTGCTTGGAACAGCAGATCGCCGGGCATGACGGTTTCGCCAAGGTTGTGGGCGACGTGGGATATCTTCATGCCGATGGCGCTGCGGAGTTCGGCCTTGCTGCGCGGAGGCACGGGATTGCCGTCGGCGTCTTTGGCCTTCTTGTCGGTGTTGATCTTCAGGATGGCCATGGAGCGGCGGGGGAAGACGTCCTGGCTCTTGCTGATGGACAACTGATAGATGACGGCGGTCGTCGGCCAGACATAATGCACGCTGATCAA
>JAAZKQ010000130.1 GCA_012799755.1 Lentisphaerota bacterium
ATCCGCAGATTGCGCAGATTGTCGCAGATTATGGCGCCCTGTCTTGCCGCTGCGCGACAAGTCACGCCGCCGGTGTGTTTGGTGTCTCACACGACGGCGCGAAGGAGGGGGCTTTTTTATCCGCAGATTGCGCAGATTGTCGCAGATTATGGCGTCGGCTTCTTTTTCCAGGTGATCCGTCCGATCCGTCTGATCCGTCCGATCCGCCCGATCCACCTGATCATGCAACAGTTCTGCTGCCCTTGTTATCCTTGGCGTTTGCCGGAATCTCTTTTGCCTCTGGCCCACCAGGGTGCTTCGGAATGGCTCGGCGCTGTTGGGCGGGAGCGTTTGTCAGCAGCGCTGCGCTTGTTGCGGCGTTGGCGCTCTTGGCGTTCCGGGCGTTCTGCGCGCCCGGTGTGTTCAGTGCGTTGTTCCGGGCGCTGTTTCGGCGCGCGGCGGGCGTCGTTGACGGGCGGCTTGGCCTTGCTGTCATCTTGTTCATCGGTTTCCGTCTGGCCACGGTTACGCGCGGGAACGACCGTGTTTGAGCAGCGTTTTTTGATGGCTTGCATGGCGAGTTGGGCGGTAGCGAAAGCCGCGTGGAGATTGTAGCCGCCAGTGGGACCATCAATGTCCATGACTTCGCCGGCGAAAAAGAGCCCAGGAACGCGCTTCGATTCCATGGTGGCCGGATCAATGTCATCCAAGCTGACACCGCCGACGGTGACGATGGCCTCCTTGAGGGGACGGACGGCAGTCATGGTGATGGGCATGGCCTTGAGTCGGGCGGCGAGTTCGGCGGCGAAGTCCTGTTTGCGGAGAGCGCTGTTGCCACCGAGAGCGGCGGCGAGGCCGTCGCTGAGCGCGTCGTCAATGCCGAGTTGTATAACGAGAGAGGCAAGCCGGCCATCGCAACGGGGGGCGAGAGCGGTGATTTTTGTTTCCAAGCCGGCAGGCGACTGGGTGGGGAAGAGGTCCATGGTAATCGCGCAGTTGCGGAGATTCTGGCGGGCGATGATGCGGGTGGTGTCGAAGATGGCACTGCCGCGGAGGCAGGCCCTGCTGCAGAGGACATTGCCTTCGATGCTGGCAATGCCCTGTCCGTCGCTGCTGAGTTGCAGGCGGACGTAGGGCAGGGCGGCTTCGACAGTAGCGGCGGCAGGCGTGAGCCAGGCATCGGCTACGTCCATGCCGGCCAGACCGGCGCGGTAAGGCAGAATGCTATGGCCGAGCTCACCGGCGAGGCGTTGGCCATCGCCGACGCTGCCCGTTTTGGGGTAGGAGACGCCGCCGGGGGCGATGAGAACCATGCGTGAGCGTAGGGAAACGCGGTCGCAGTTGACGATGAAGCCGCCGGCGGGATCAACGCTGATACGATTGACTGGACAGTTGAACGTCAGCGGCACGCCGGTGTCGCGGAGGCGGTCGGTGAAGCAGTAGAGGACGTCATCGGCTTTTTCCGTTTTGGGGTAGATGCGGTCGCGATTGAGGCTGGTGGGCATGCCTGCGGCGGCGAACCAGCTGCGCAGTTGCTGAGGCGGGAAAAAAGCCAAGGCGTCGCGAAGGAAGCTGCCGACGGGTTCGCCGTAGGCCTTGATCATATCGGCGGCAGTGCCACTGTGGCTGATATTGCAGCGGTTGTTGCCGCAGAGAAGTAGTTTCAGCCCAGGGCGGTGGCGGCGTTCGAGGATGAGGGCGGCGATGCCGGCTTCTCCGGCGACTGCGCCGGCCATGAGACCGGCGGCGCCGGCGCCGACAATGATCAGATCGGTATTCATCAGGAGTATTCCTGTTTGGACGCCTTGGGGCTTGTGGCGGCGGGATCAGTTACGCTCGTCGGGGAGGAAGAGCTGTTCGGGGCTGGTGGCGAGATAGGGCGGAACATCAATAAGCTCAATGCCGATGTCCCCGGCGGCGGTAAGCAGCAGCGCCCAGGGAACGCCGCAAACGGCGTTGCCGACGTCAACGCTTAGCTCATGGCTTCTTTTGACGCCGCCAAGGGTGACGATCTGGGCGTCGCCGTAGTACTCGCCCTCGAATTGGGCGCATTCGTTGCCGGCGTTGTCCACGACGACGCAGGCGTAGTTGCCGTTGTGGACGCCGGTGAGCTTGATGCGGAAAGAGCGGGTGCCGACTGGCGGCAGGAAGAAATAGCGAGAGGTACGGACGCCACCGATGCTGCTGCCGGGGGCGAGCTTACCGACGACGAGGAGACCGTCGCCGCGGGCGTCCCAGACCGCGCGCTGATCGTCATCAATATCCAGCCAGAAGAGGTCGCCGGGCCGGCCTTTGATGGGGAGGGCGAAGGTCTTTTCGTCGTCGGTACTGCAGCGTTCTTCGGCGATGACCTTGCCCTTGGTGTCGCTGAGGCGAAGGGTGGCGAACTCGGCGCGTTTGGGCATGGAGCCGTGGCTGCTGCGCCGGACCTGCACGGTGGCGCTGTCGCCGCTGAGGCGCAGGACGAACTGCTTTTGGTTCGGCGCCCGAAGGCGGAATTCCTTGGCATTGGCGATGTTTTTTCGCCACGCGTCGGCGAGATTGCCGCTGAGGAGCGTCGCTGCTTCGGCAGGAGCGTTTTCCGCATACCAGCGCTGGAGAATGGCCAAGGCGTTGGCATTGAGTTGGGTGGCGGCGGCGATACCCTTGCCACTATTGCCCTGGTTGCGCAGCAGCATGGCTTCAATGCAGTCCTTGGCGGCTTGGATCATGTCGCGGTTTTTGCTGATGAGTCCAGCGTAGGCGACGACTTGCGGCAGCATGGGGCTGCCGCCGGGGGCGGGCCGCCAGAGGGGCGTGCCATCGAGTTTGGCGGTATAGGGCCAACCGCGGACATCGCGATCGTAGCTCAGCATGATCCAGCCGACGGCAGAAACGATGGACCTGGCAGCGCGCTCATCGCGGGTGACTTCATGATAGTCCTTGATGCCGCTGACAATGGTGCCCATAAGGAAGAGACAGTTGCCGACGGCGCCGGGTTCCTTGCCGGCGTGGTCGCTGGGGAGAACGTGCGGCCAGGCGCCGCCCTGGTCAAATTTCTGCTCCTTATAGGCGACTTCGAAGATTTTTTTCGCGGCATCGAGGTAGAGTTGGTCGCCGGTATGCTTGTAGAGGCTCATGGCGGCTTTCAGGGACCAGCCGGCGGAGCGCTCGTGGGTGCCGAGTGCTTTGAAGTCAGGCGCCATGGCCCAGAGGATATGCTCACCGAGGGCATAGGAGGCTTCCATGGGACGTGGTTCGCCGGCCAGGCACCAGGCGGTGACCATGCCTTCCAGCCAGGTGTGGCCATTACGGGCGTCGGTGTGGCTGTCATAGCGATGCGTCCAAGTGGCGCGGACGGGATTTTGCGACCACTGCCCCGTGTGGCCGATGGAATGCTGGTGGTTGCTGCCGATGTAGAATGGATCGGGATATGCGTGGACGAGGTCCACATCGGCTTGGTGCCGGGCGGCTTCCATGCCCAGGCGGTAATAACGGCGCTCGCCGCTGCGCAGGAACTGGAGGAATTGGCCGAGGGCGAAATCGTATTCGTTGTTGGTCCAGTTACGACCGCGCTCGCCGAAGGAGTCGCCGAAGTTGAAATAGCCGTATTCGCGTTGTCGCTCGCGGCGGCGCATATTGCCTTCGTAGCGTTTGGCGAACCACTCGTCCCAGAGACTGAGCTGTTCGCCCTGGGGGACGGCGATGTCGTCGAAGACCCGGCAATTGTCGTACCATTCGGCGGGGAGGACGGCGATCAACGGCCAGTCAGCCTCGGCGGAGAGCTCGCGGCGGGAGAGATCGCCGGTGACGTCGAAGAGTATTTTTTCCGTAAAGGCCATGCCCCATTTGCTGCGGTATTTGCCTTCAAGGAAGGGGTAGAGCAGGTAGTAAGGGAGGTCTTGGCCGTAGCTTTTTGACGGTTGGGTGGGCAGCAGGCCGATGAGCAGCTCGTTGCTGCCGGCGCTGACAGCCTTTGGCCAACGTTGCCAGAAGTTCTGCACGGCGATGCCGAGGCCGCCTTGGACACCGCTGGTGCTGACGGCGCCATCCAGGCGCTGCACAGTCTTGTCGTCGCCGGGTGTAGCCGCAAATGGCGCCGAGCACTGGGCCCGGCGGTCGTCGAGCTGGAAGATGGTCGCGTGGCCCTGTGCCGGCAGCTCGGCGACCATGGCCTTCTGGAGCTGGCCGGCGCTGTCCTGGAAGGCTGCGGCGACGCTGTTCATGGGCGTGGCGTGGGTGGCACTCAGGTAGAGCGAGGTGATGTCGGTCAACTCGATCTCGATTTCGCTGTTGATATGCGTCCAGGACAGTTCGACGATGGGCGACTGGCGTTGGCAGCTCAGGCGGGCGACGTAGCTCATCAGGCCGCGGCCCCGGTTGTCGCCGTAGCGCCCGGCCATGCGGATGACGATACGCTCGGGGCCTTGCTCTTCAATGCGCCAGTCATCGCAGACCGCGCCGCTGGCCAGGAAGGGCTGGCCGGCTTCGTCGCGGAGAATGACATCAAGCTGCCTGATGCCGGCAGGCGAGCCCGTTTCGCTCATAGCCACGCCGAAGCGCTCTTTGTTGACGACGATTTGTATCAGGCCGTTGCTGATGACGGCGTTTTCCGGGGTGTTTTTGAGCAGGAGTTGGGTGGGGCGCTGGGCATGGGCGCGAACGGCGTGCCCATATTCCAGTCGCCAGAGCTGGCGTTCGTTGGCCGCAATGGGGGCGTTGAATTGCACGAGGACCCACTTCAAGCTCTGGTCGGGCCAGAGGCCCATCACGGCGAACTGCGCAGGCGCTTCGCTGCCGTCGGGCGCAATGAGGCGCAGTTGGGCGGTCTGGAAGAGGCGACCCTGCGGCAGCGGCAGGCCAAAACGGACGCGGGCGGCTTTGCGGGCGACGCCGGCCTCTTCGAGCAGCTCGAAGGCGACCTCTTGGCGATTGTCACGCGCGGGACGCGTGACGCCACTCTCGGCGGGCAGCGACAGCTCCGGCCGGGGCCGTTCAGGCTGGATGACCTTGTTGGAACGGACTTGCTCGGCGCGCAGACCTTTGTTTTCCAGCGGCAAGAGCGCGATTTTGTCATTGTAATATCCGTAATAGGACAGTGGCACGAGGCTGGAGCTCCGCCCGAGGGCGCGATTCTTGTCCGGCTCGCGGTCACTGGCGGCGATGCCGGCGATTTGATGGGGTGAGGATTTAGAGAGCACGCCAGTGGCGGACCTCTTGTTTTCCGCCAGGAGATGCAGTCCGAAGATGGTCTTGCCGTCAACACTGTGCAGGGGCGCTTCCAGGAGCAGCCAGAGTTCGCTGTCTTCCAAGGTGGCGACGAGGAGGGGGTTACTCACGGCATTGTTGTGCACAGTGGTGCCGGCGGTATTATTGCCGATGATGACCATGAGATCAACACCCGGGTGGTGCTTGTCCTTGCGGCCGGTGTCGCGATTATTGTCCAGATCAAGATAGACGATGAGGCTGGTGCATTGGAAGTCAGGTTTTTGGGCAAAGCTGATGTTGAAGAGCAGGCGATTTTTGGCGACGGCGGCGACTTGGACGCGGGTGAAATCCGGCAGGGCTCTGCCGCAGGGTGCGGCCTCGGTGACGGTCAGCAGCGCGGGGACGTCGGCGGCCTGGATGCCGAACTGCTCGCAGACGGTTGACGGAATGGCCGTCGGAGCAGTCGTCTGTGCCGGCAGGGCGGCGCAAAGCAACAGGGTCGGCAGGACGGCGAAGCAACGGCGGGCGAGATGGCGGGTGGCTGGGATAATGGTTGTGGACATGATAGGCTCCCGTTGGATTGACGAATCTTGGATACCCGGATGCCTGTTAATGTGACCGCTTAGCGCCGAAGCTCAACATGGAGGGGCAAAGAAATTGTTGTGGACAGGGCCTTTTTCTATCCGCAGATTCCGCAGATTGTCGCAGATTGTTTTTTTAGGGTGGCCGCTTGGGAATCCAAGGCCCAGTCCGTAGCGTCTGTTTCCCGGCAGAGTAGAAGCGGCTTCCAGCCGCTTTCAGGGCACTTTCTATCCGCAGATTCCGCAGATTAACGCAGATTCTTTTTTGAGGGTGGCCGCTTGGAGGACCCAGGTCCA
>JAAZKQ010000131.1 GCA_012799755.1 Lentisphaerota bacterium
AAAACCCAAGCACACGCAGGCGCCAACTGTGCTGTGGGCTACAAGCCCGCAACACAGCCGGGAAACAGGCGTACTTGGTGCCGCAGAACGGACAGAAAACAGGTGCCTGTCCACAATGTCCACAGTGTCCACAATGTCCACAGTGTCCACAGTGTCTACTTTATCAATCGGTGACCGCTTACGGAGCTGCTTGGTGGTCTTTTGCGCGGGCAGAGCGGCCTGAGCGCTCCGCTCCGTGCATTCGCGGCACTTCTTATTCACGGCACTTCGCTGGCGATGGCGAAGCGGCGGATGGCTTCAGCGAGGCCGTCGTGTTCATTGTCACTGACTTGGACGAGGGCGGCCGCGCGGCTGTTGTCGGTAGCGTTGCCCATGGCGACGCCGAGGCCGACACCGGCGAGGAGCTCGGCGTCATTGTCGCCATCACCGACGGCCATGGCGTCGGCGAGGGAGCAGCCGAGATAGTCGCAGACGATTTTGGCGGCGATGATTTTGGACGCCAGCGGGGTTGCGACATTGAGGATGCCGCGTTCGGAGAAGGCGGCATTGATATCGAGGCCGGCGATTTTGGCTTCCCGGGCGAGATGATCGCGAAAGAGCACGAGTTCGTCGGCGCGGGTATCGGCGAGGAAGATGAGCTTGTCAACAACGAGTTCGGGGCGGCGCAGTTCCGCCTCCGGCTTGATCGTTATCCACTCATTATTGCGTTCAATAAGCCAGGAGACCCGCGGCAGGGTGTGGCAGAGCACCTGATCGCCGGAGAAGAGTATGGGCTCGAAACCGCCCTGCATGCCTTGGTCCATGAGCCAGTTGACCAGCTCAGTGCTGAGGTGCTGGTGATACAGATGCCGCCGGCCCGCCGGCAGGATGACTTCCGCGCCATTGCTGACGATTTGGGGCGCGCTCAGGCCAAGGCCATCAACCCAGGTGGCGATGGCGCCGTACATGCGACCGCTGGCAAAGAGGAAGGGAATGCCCGCGGCAAGGGCGTCACGCACCGCATCAATAACGGGCTGCTGGGGTTGTTTCTGGTTGTTGAGGAAGGTGCCATCAACATCGGAAATGATCACGCGGCAATGGCCGCTGTAGGCAAGGGCGCGGCCCTTGGAGGGAGAAAGTGACATGAACAGGCCTTTTCTGAGCTTGCGCGGGTAGCCGCCGGCGTTTGGTGGTTTATCTTGATGAAAGCGTGGCAGGGCAGGGCAAGAAGGGGGTACGCATCCGAAAACAGCGTACGGAACAATGTAATGCGAATCGAAGACCTCGACAAGAACTTTGCGAGTGAGTCCGTTGACGGCGTTGAGTTGTCATTTCTGGATGCCTTCACGGCGCCGATGGAGCTCGGCGGCTTCCCATTTTGGGCTCATGATCGGGTGTACTGCCGCTTGTCGCAATCGTCACTGGCGAAGCAGACTGCCGGCGTGCGCGGGCTGTCTTGGCATTGTTCAGGCGGGCAAGTGCGTTTTCGCACGGATTCGCCGGCCCTGGCGGTGCGCGTCGAACTCATTTCGGTGGCGCACATGAATCATATGCCGTCAAGCGGCCATTCCGGCGTGGACATGTATGTTGGCGCCGGCGCTGAGAAGCATTATGTCAAGACGGCGATGCCGGTGGCCGGCCAAAACCACTACTGCGCCTTGCTGGCAAGGGGCGTTGGCGGCGGCGAGCGGGACGTGACGCTGAATTTTCCCCTCTACAATGGCGTCAAACGCCTGGAGGTCGGCTTCTCGCCGCAGGCGCGGCTCAGCGCGCCGACGCCGTTCAAGATTGCCAAGCCCGTGTTGTTTTACGGTTCGTCAATCACGCAGGGCGGTTGTGCGAGTCGCCCGGGCAACAGCTACACTCACCATCTCGGGCGCCGTCTGGATGCGCCGATCATCAACTTCGGCTTCAGCGGCAATGCCCGCGGCGAATTGCCGATGGCAGAGCTCATTGCCGCTCTGGATTTGAGCGCCTTGGTGCTGGACTACGACCACAATGCGCCGAATGTGGAGCATCTTGCCGCCACGCACCAGCCCTTTTTCCGCTATATTCGCGAACGCCGGCCGGATTTGCCGGTGGTGCTGGTTACTCGGCCGGACGTTGATTTGTCGCCGACTGATTCCGAGCGCCGGCGAGCCGTCGTGCGGCGAACCTATGACGATGCCTGCACGGCAGGGGATCGCCATGTGTACTTTGTGGACGGCTTCACGCTTTTTGGCCACACGGACCGTGATGCCTGCACGGTAGACGGCTGCCACCCCAATGACCTCGGTTTTGTACGCATGGCCGATGGCATTGAACCGGCCCTGCGCAAGGCCCTGGGGGCATACGAAAGCTTGACAGGAGCGCACTGACGAACATATAAGTGCCATTTTTACAGATAAGCCGCGCCCATTGGGCCGAAGAAGATAGCAACAGAAAGGTAGGACCATGCACCATCTGCGTTTCCGCCAAGTTCACCTGGACTTTCACACGTCGCCGGCCATTCCCTGTATTGGCCTGGGCTTCGACAAGGAAGAATGGCAGGCGACTCTACGGGCTGGCCATGTCAATTCCATCACGCTCTTCGCAAAATGCCACCACGGCTGGCACTACCACCTTACCCAGGTGGGCAAGTTGCACCCGAATCTCAGCTTCGATCTCCTCCGGGCGCAGTTTGACGCCTGCAAGGAAATAGACATCAACGCGCCGATCTACATTTCAGCCGGCTTGGACGATGCCGTCCTTGCCGACCATCCCGAATGGCAATGCCAGTTTGTGGATGCGGCGACGCTGTCGGCGACCGTGCCCAGTCCCTTGCGGCCGGGCTTCCACCGCGTCTGCTTCAACTCGCCCTACACGGACTACCTGGTGGAGCAGATCAAGGAAACGCTCAGCCTTTTCCCGAACTGCGACGGTATTTTTCTCGACATCATTTCGCAGCCGGAATGTTGCTGCGTGAATTGCATGCGGGTCATGCATGAGCACGGTCTCAATCCCTTGCTGGCCGCTGACCGGCAGAAGTGCTCGCGCATGGCTCTCGAACGCTATTATCAGCTGACGACGCATGCTGTTACGGCTGACAATCCCGATATGCCGGTGTTCCACAATTCCGGGCATATCACGCCCGGTCGCCGCGATCAGCTCAAGAAGTATTTTTCACATTTGGAGCTGGAGTCGTTGCCGACGGGCGGTTGGGGCTACGACCATTTTCCGCTGTCCGCCAAGTACGTCCAGACCCTCGATTTCGATTTTCTGGGCATGACCGGCAAATTCCATACCACTTGGGGCGAGTTCGGAGGCTTCAAGCATCCCAACGCTCTGCGTTACGAATGTGCCGCCATGCTGGCCTTTGGCGCCAAATGCAGCATCGGCGACCAGCTTCATCCATCCGGCAAACTTGATGAGAGCACTTACGAGCTCATCGGCGCTGCTTACGCTGAGGTGGAGAAGAAGGAGCCCTGGTGTGACAATGTAAGCAACGTGGCGGAAATCGGCCTGCTCACGGCGGCGGCCGTCAATGGCTCCAGCGCGCGGGACATTCCCGGCGATATCGGCGCCGGCCGCATCCTTTTGGAGGGCCATTTCCTCTTCGATGTCATTGATTGTGAAGCCGACTTCAAGAAGTACCGCATGCTGATTCTGCCCGATGATGTCGCCATCACCCCGGCCTTGAAGAAGCGCTTGGATACCTATCTGGCCAAGGGCGGCAAGCTCCTGCTCTCCGGCAACAGCGGCGTTGATGCCGACGGCAACTTCATGTTCGACATTGGCGCCAAGACGGACGGCATCAGTCCCTACCGGCCGGATTACGTCTTGTTGAACGACTTGGTACGGCCGGCGAGCGTGCGTTCGCCGATGGTGATGTATCTGCCGGGCCGGCGCCTGAAAGTCACCGAGGGCACGAGTCTGGGCGAGGTCTACGATCCCTATTTCAACCGCACGGATTACGCCCGTTTCTGCAGCCACCAGCACACGCCGAATCAGCCGCAGGAATCGGGCTATGCGGCCGGCGTCAAGCATGGCAATATCCTCTATCTGGCGCATCCGGTGTTCAGCATCTACCGCGGTTGGGGCAGCGTCCCACTGGCGGAATACGCGCGCAATGCCGTGCGGCTGCTGCTGGGTGAGAGCCAGCTGGAAACCAACCTGCCGTCCATGGCGCGGGTGAGCCTGATGGACCAGCCGGCGGAGAAGCGTACTGTGCTGCACTTGCTCTATGCCAACACCATCAGTCGCGGCGGTCCTCTCAATGTCAACGGCGTGAGCAGCCGCGGCGCCATTGAGGTGATTGAGGAGCTCTTGCCGCTGCATGACGTGAAGGTCTCCATCATGCCCCGCAAGTCGGTCAAGAAGCTGACTCTGGAACCGCAGGGCACGGGCGTGCTCTTCAGCGTGGCCGAGGATGGCCGCATCAGCTTCAAACTGAGTCAGTTCACCTGCCACCAGATGGTGGTCCTGCATTATTGATCCCGCCGCGTTGCGGGTGCAGCAAATAGAAGGAGAGGCAATGATTCGCGTGGCGCAATGTTGGGATGACGGCGTCGTCAATGACGCCCGACTGGCTGATATCCTCCGCAAGTACCAGGCCAAGGCGACTTTCAATATCAATCCTGGCCTGCGGGAACAGAATACGCGGACGAGCAAGTGGAAGTATCAGGACTTCGAGGTCCAAGGGCTGTCCCTGGCGGAAATGCCGTCGGTTTACCAGGGCTTCCAGGTCGCGTCGCATACCATGCGCCATCCGAATGCCGACAAGATTCCCGTAGCCGATTTCGTCCGCGAAGCGGTGGATGCCCGCAAATACATTGAGGACCATTTTCAGCAGGAAGCGCCGGGCTTCGCCTGGCCCTGCGGCGTGACCACGGACGATACGGTCAAAGCCCTGAGCGACAGCGGCTTCGCCTACGGTCGCACCACCAAAAATGTGGAGTCGGTACTGCCTGTGGCGGAGCCCCTGCGTCTGCATTCGAACTGCCATTTCCGCAACCCGAACTTCTGGGACATCTTCGCCAAAGCCCGCCCCAGCGGCGTCTTCTACTTCTGGGGACACAGCTATGAGCTGAAGAACGATGAGGACATGTGGGCTGATTTTGAAGCGAAAATCGCCCGCCTGTCCGCCAATCCCGAGGTGCAGTGGATTGATGTGATTGATATCGTCCGCTGAGCGGACGGCTTTGCTTTAGCTTTTACGCACTTTTTACTGGTTTAGATTGACAAGCTAAAAGCTCTCGTTGTGCTACCAGGGCTTTTTGATATGGGGGCGCGCGATTACAACAAATTTGCCATCAAATTATGTATGGCCATAACAGCAAACAAGGAGAAACGTCATGTGTGTATGGGTGGCATATACTGGCAAACGCGAGTCAGCTCCTATTCTGTGGGAATGTGGCAAACGTATTGAAGGGCTGTGGAGCGGATACTATACGGGTATTGTAACCAATGATGGGGAAAAATTGCAGCTGGCCAAAGTGGCTGGACACAGCCGCTTTTGGGCTGAAAAGTATTCCCGGCAAGAAATGCGCGGGACTGCCGGATTGTGGCATAGTCGGACAAATAGTGGCGGCGATCATCGAAAAGCCCATCCGTTCCTCGGAAACAGCGGCAAGCTTGCTCTCGTCAGCCAAGGCAGCGCAGGGGTATTCGCCAGCCGCGATCCAATCCACAATCAACTGATGAACCGGCATTTGCGTGAAGGAATGTTCTTTGCCAGCGCATCCGAACCATTAGGCAACGCGGCTTGCACCCTCGAAAATGGCAAACAGGTGCACTGTTCGGATTTTGTCGCACAACTCATTGATAAAGAATTTTTGCGCACTGGGGACCATCTTGGCGCCTTGCGCTATGCCCTGACCGAATATCAGGAGGAAGCATCTGCCATCGTAACTTTCCTCGACCAGCCTGAAAGACTCTATTTTGTGACGACCAATCAGCGCATTGTGGCAGCGAAATATGCCGATGGCATCGCGCTGGCGATCACGGCCTTGGCGTTCGGGCACAATGCTCCGAAAACCACGGAACTTCCGGTCAATTCGGTCGGTTACATTGACGCCGATACCCTGCATATTGAAAAGCTGTCGCCCCTGTATGACGGCATCAACGAAACGATGCCGGACGCTTGTCTCCATGCCACGCGGGAATACCTTCGCAAAAATGGTCCGTCCCTGCTGAGTCACATCTGCGATAGAGCAATCAAACCATTGCACAGTGGGGAAGGCATGCAATGCTGCGCCATTTCAGCTTACAGAGCACTCGAAACCCTATATTTCAACGGAGAAATCGAGCTGATCCACCAAGAGAACCAAAACCCGAAGAATGGCGTGACCGGCATCATCTATCTGCTCAAACTGCTGGACTGATTGTTTTTGATTCCGGCTGGTGCGCCGGGCTGTCCGTGTTAATTAGGTGGCTGTAAACGTGAAAAACCTCCTGCTTATCCTGTTTATGCTATCCCTTGGAGCTCACGCCATGGATGTCACCCATCGCCAAATGGTCTGGTCGCACTACGTTCCCTGGCATGCCCCGTTCAATACCTCAAGCTTGGTCAATAGGCATTACAACTTCCCCACATTCCAAAGCGCGGGGGATGAAATGCTGGACTACAAGGACGAAATCAGGCAGGCGATCAGGCAAGGCATTGACGGGTTCGCCGTTGATGTGTGTGTGCGTGAAAACAGCACCACCTACACGGAAATGGTCGGGAAGATGCTTGAGGCTGCCGAGGGGACTGATTTCGCCATCGTACCTTGTCTTGACGTCAAGACCACGCCTGAAAACCAGGCCGCCCGGATCAAGTCCATGCTGGACAAGTTCGCTGAGCACCCGAACTATCCGGTTTTCAGGGGCAAGCCACTTGTTTTCACCTATACTTGGCTGGCCTGGACGCCGGCGGAATGGACCAGGATCAGGGAGCTCCTCAAGGCCGATGGCATCACGCCGGCCTTTGTCGCCAACATCCGCGGTGGATTCAAGCCGGTCGGCAGGGACGAAGTGCTTACGTACATTGATAGTTTCGACGTCCTTTACAGCTTTGCCTTGTCAGGTATTGACCGCGTTCCCGTTTTGCAAACCGTCCAGGTTCTCAGGGAAATCTGCCGGCAGCACGACAAGCTCTACGTCACCAGCCTGTCTCCCGGGTACTACGGCGCCTGGTTCAATGGACGCAACGACTTCTACCAACCGCACTATGGTTTCGACCAGCTGCACGAAGGCTTCCTTAGTTCCGATACCTCCGACCAGTGGATGCATCTGACCAGTTGGAACGACCATGATGAAACCAGCCTCCTGCCGATGGTCTTTACCTCCGCCAACCCAAGCATCACTCTCGCCTACGCCAACGCCCGCAAAAAACTCCCTCCCGCATGGAAGGATACGCGGCTCTGCTTCGCATACCACAGGGAACTTCTCCCGGGAACGCTCTTGAGAATCGAAGCCCTGGCATTGCCCGGAACCAGCGATGAAAACACCGCGGTTTTCGGGCGCATTGAGCACGATGGGAAAATCCTTGCGACCTTGGAGGAAAAGCAGTTCACGCCCGGCGTGTTCACAACTGCCGAGTGGCTGCTTGATACCATCAGCTGGACAGAGGTTCCATACGCGACGCCAATCGTCCAAATCGTGCGTCCGGGACAGCCGGCGCGCACGATCCGGCTGCCCGAAATCAGGCTGATCAGCGGCTGGCTGCAGAATGCCGTCACCCTCAAGGTCGCGGAAACGGATTTGGTTGATAAGGTGGAGGCGAGTTTGGCCGTCAGCTATAACCAGCATGGTTTCAGCGCCCAATGCACATTCACGGCGCCGGAAAATATCCAGCGGCTTGACCTTTACCGCAACGACCGGCCGGTGGCTGTATTCAACCATGAAACAAACGCCCAATGCATCCTCAACCTCCAGGCCACCGGTACAGGCACCTGCGAAATTAACCTGAAAAACGGCAAGATTCTCTACGCAGACCGGAAGTTCTCCCAACGCGGCAAGCCCGACTTCCAAGTTACTGCAAACGTCGTGCGCTCGTACGGAAATCGTGCCTGGACTCCCAAT
>JAAZKQ010000132.1 GCA_012799755.1 Lentisphaerota bacterium
CCTCGATGTGCTGCTCTTGATGCTCGAATCGTCGTACGTTTTGCTGTTCTATTCCCCCCGGTTCGATCCTGAAAACTTTACCAGCTGGGGTGATGGACCCGAGGAACATGTCAGCCTCGTCGAAGAAAGCCTTTATTACCGTGGTCGCGCCAACATGGGCTGTGGAAGCTATCTGCGCGGATTTCAGGTGACCGCGCCTGTCATCAACGAACGGCTGCGGCGACGCCTGATGTGGGAATCCCCCGAACCAAAACAGTATGCCACCTTCATAGTCCAGGACTGGAAGCATGGCGTAGTGCACGAGTGCTCATGCGATCCCGCCCAGCTCGGCAACTACTTCGTCGAATCCGATCTGCCACTTCAAACCAGTCCCGCGTTTTTCCGACCAGAAGTTCTGCTGAAATACAAAGCAGACCCGGATAAGTATCAGATCGAAGGAAGATCGATTCACTGCCGTGGGGCGTGGTTCCTGAAGAGCTACGACATCAACGAAGCAAGCCAAGTCCACGCCTACCTCTGCGATCTCAACCTCCTGCCCTACGCGGAACAACTCTACTGGAAGTCGTTCAACGAAGCGCCCAAGGCCGGAATTTCAGCGCGGGCTTACAAATCCGACTTCTTGGCACAGTGGGACACCTCCCCGGACCCACTGGCAAGCCTGAAAAGACGCCTCCAAGCCTTGAACGGGTCAGGAATTACCTGGTGGAGCCTGAAAAACCCACAGCTGCCAGATCGCGTGCACTACCCGGTTACGGACAGCCAGGAAGAGTGGGCAAACGAATTGATGGCCCTCGATCAGTTGGTCGTCGAGGGCTTGAGCAGAAGTTACTTTAAGTCGAAGGCCGAAGCGGCCGGCATCACGGTGGAACCGCAATGGGGCAGCCTGAAACTGATCAGCGAGGTCCTTCTGCATGCGCAAGTGAATGAAGAGGAAGCCACAGCCGTCGTGGCACCTCTGAAGTCGCTGCACGACTTACGCAGCAAGATGAAGGGGCACGCTGGCGGCTCTGATGCCAAGGCGCTCCGTAATGCGATGATTGACAAACACGGTGATCTGAAGTCGCACTTTCGTGCCCTTGCCGACGACTGTGACCGGGCCATTGCCTTGATGGCGGAGCTCACTGATGCGGGCGTCCTTTGATCTCCCGTCGATCTGCTCAACGGCGATTTCGTCGGTGTTCCGTAGTCGTCTACAGGCGCCAGCACCGGTCCAAACTGGCTGACCGAGGACCCAGTTCTGCGGTCAATCATCCGCCACCATTTTAGAAAAGACAAACCCGTCCACTAACCGCGTCCGGTTATTGGGCGGGTTTTCTGCGTATTGTCAGCGACTTACGTCGCTTTCAGGATATCGGCGCTACCTCTCCGATCACTCCCGTTTCGAGAAATCCGTCATACCCCGCTGCTCTTTCGCCTGATAATTCTCCGCATCCTTACCCCCATTCTCCGGACCTCACCCAGTTCTGCATTCTTCCCTGAACCGCTGCTCGGCGATCTCGTCGGCAAACTGGTTGATACTCTTCATGATTCCGTCAAACAGGTCGTTGATGTCCATGGTCGGGCGCTCCTCGTTTTGGTTTATGCCCTTACTTACCGGAAAAACGGAGAAAGTGTCGGGCCGTGGCTGATTTTTTTCGTGTCTGCTCTGTTGATTCTTACTTACCGGGCGACGGCGGGATGTGCCGGCGGGAATTTCAAATTGCCGTGTCGCAGGGGGATTTCCGCAAGGATTTCAAGGTCGCGCTTGACATTTGCAGCCCATTGGATGATATGTCAAGTGATAAATCGGGCGTTATGAATGGCACCGCCAGTACATCAGATGATTCAGCAAGGAGAAATCCATTGGACGAGCAATACAGCATGGCGAGGCTGGTCCGTGAGCTTCGGGAACTTACCGGTTTGACTCAGGAAAAGTTCGCGGCCAAGCTCGGGGTGACCTTCCCCACGATCAACCGCTGGGAGAACGACCGCGCCAAGCCGTCGCCGCTGGCGCTGCAGAAGATCGAGAGCCTGCTGCGCAGCCTGGGGGACAAGGGCAATGACCTGCATAAAACATATTTTGGGAAGGAAGCCTGACCATGGCCCAGCTTGAACACATCGAAGCCATTGAAAAACGGCTCTGGAGCGCGGCGGACACCCTGCGGGCCAACTCCAACTATGCCAGCAACGAATATTTCCTGCCGGTGATGGGCCTGGTCTTCCTGCGCCACGCCTACAGCCGGTATCTGAGCGTCAAGGATGGCATCGAAGCGAGCTTGCCGACACGAGGCGGCAAGTCGCGGCCGCTGACCAAAGAAGATTTCTCACAGAAGAGCGCCATCTTCCTGAAACCCAAAGCTCAGTTCGACACTCTGGTGGCCCTGCCCGACAGTGCCGACCGCGCCAAGGCGATTATCGACGCCATGGAATCCATCGAGGCCGACTACGAGAACCTGCGCGGCGTACTGCCCAAGAGCGAATATCAGGAACTCGATAACGCCGTGCTCGGCCAGTTGCTGCGCACCCTTAACCCCGAGGAGCTCAAGCGCGTCTCCGGCGATGTTTTCGGCCGTATTTACGAGTACTTTCTGACCCAATTCGCTGACCAGAAAGCCCACGACGGCGGTGAGTTCTTCACCCCGGTATCGCTGGTTTCGCTCATCGCCAACGTCATCGAACCAACCAACGGCAGAGTGCTGGACCCAGCCTGCGGTTCGGGCGGCATGTTCGTGCAGAGCGCCCGGGTGGTCGAACGGCGGCACGAGAACCCCACTGAGAAGCTCACCTTCTACGGCCTGGAAAAAAACGCCACCACCATCCGCCTCGCCAAGATGAACCTGGCGGTGCACGGTCTGGAAGGAAATATCCAAAGATCGATCACCTACTATGAAGACCCGCACGAGTTGCTGCGCAAGGCCGACTTCGTCATGGCCAATCCTCCCTTCAACGTGGACGAAATCGACGCCGACAAGGTCAAAAACGATCCTCGTCTGCCCTTCGGTCTGCCCGGCGTCAACAAGAAGGGGAAGGTCAGCAACGGCAACTACGTCTGGATCAGCTACTTCTACAG
>JAAZKQ010000133.1 GCA_012799755.1 Lentisphaerota bacterium
AGGCAAGCGGGTGTTGTCGTCCATCGTGTCCATAATGTCCATGTTGCGCCGTAGGCGCTTAACCATGCTTAACCCCAGCCTTCAGGCCGGGGTGGCGAGCTCCCCATGAGGCAGTGCCTTGTAAAGGCACTACAGCAGAAAAGACCACCGGCACGACCGGTATCAATCAGCGACCGCTTGCACCGTCCGGGCATTCCGTCAGTGAAAAAACGCATAAGGGCGGACCAATTGGTCCGCCCCTGTTCAATTAAAGCGCTTCGTCCACTCAGAGCAGCGTCGCCTGCTTGTTCTGCTCGGAAAGGACGACCACCTTCGGCTTCCAATCGCCGGCCTCGGCCGGCGACACGCCGGCAAAGGCCATGACAGTCACCATGTCACCGGGCTGGCCCAGGCGAGCCGCGGCGCCGTTGAGGCAAAACTCACGACTGCCCCGCGGCGCCTCAATCGCGTAGGTCTCAAGACGCAGACCGTTGCTCTGGTTGACCACCAGAATCTTCTCGTAGGGGAAGATTCCGGCGAGATCAAGCAAATCACGGTCAATGGACAAGCTGCCCTGATAGTTGAGCTCACAGGCCGTCAACACCGCCCGGTGCAGCTTGCTTTTCAACATTTGTATATGCATGATAGCAAAGCCAACGTTGACTGCGGCGGTGCCAACGCGCCACCGCAGGATGAATGAGTGTGTTTACGTCAGGTAGAACTCGGCGAATTATTCGGGCTTACGCGCACTGGCTGCAACCCGCAGACGCAACGCGTTGAGCTTGATGAAGCCCGTCGCATCGGCCTGGTTGTACACGCTGTCGGCCTCGAAGGTAACGATTTCGGGATCATAGAGGGTGTAGGGTGAACGCCGGCCAACCACGAAGCAGTTGCCCTTGTAGAGTTTGCAACGCACTTCGCCGGTGACCCGCTTCTGACTCTCAGTGATGGCCGCCTGCAGGAATTCCCGCTCGGGAGCGAACCAGAAGCCATTGTACACCATGGTGGAGTATTGCGGAATCAGCTGGTCGCGCAGATGCATCACTTCGCGGTCCATGCAGATTGATTCCAGCGCGCGGTGAGCGTGGAAAAGAATCGTGCCGCCGGGCGTCTCGTAGATGCCGCGGTCCTTCATGCCGGTGAAACGGTTCTCCACAATATCAATGCGCCCCACACCGTGCTTGCCGCCGAGGCGGTTCAACTCGCGCATGAGATTGGCCGGGCTGAGAGCTTTGCCATTGACGGCAATCGGAATGCCCTTCTCGAATTCGACAATGACGTACTCGGCCTCGTCCGGTGTCTGTTCCACAGGCGTGGTCAGCACGTGGGTCTCCACTGGCGCCTCCACCCACGGGTCCTCCAACACACCGCCCTCAAAGCTGATGTGCAGCAGATTACGGTCCATTGAATAGGGCTTGGCGGCGCTGACCGTAATCGGAATCCGGCGCTCCTTGGCGTAGTTGATCAGGTCCGTCCGGGACTTGAAGGTCCAGTCCGGGCTACGCCAGGGAGCAATGATCCGAATGGACGGATTGAGCGCGTAGGCCGTCAACTCAAAACGAACTTGGTCGTTGCCCTTGCCCGTCGCGCCGTGGCAGATGAATTCGGCCTTCTCGGCGGCGGCAATTTCCACCAGGCGTTTGGCAATCAGCGGCCGGGCGATGGAAGTCCCCAGCAGATACAGGTTCTCGTAAATGGCGTTGGCCTGAAACATCGGGAAGACGAAATCGCGCGCAAAGGTCTCGGTGAGGTCCTCAATGTACGATTTGACCGCGCCCGTGGCGTAAGCCTTCTCGTGCAGCCCCTCAAGTTCCTCTTCCTGACCAAGGTCGGCGCAGAAAGTCACCACCTCGGCATTGTACTTCTCACGCAACCAGGTCAGAATGCAGGACGTGTCCAAACCACCGGAATAAGCCAACACAACTTTCATGATGCACACTCCTTGCTCAAGCGCAACGCCGGACATCGCTACGGCATTGCCAGTGAATGGGATGAAAAAACATAGCGGGCAGCCGGCCGCAAGCCGCATGCCTCCGGGCAGTTGCCGTGCCTAATATAATTAACCATCGCCAAGCTGCCATGACCAGCAGCCCGAAAGGCCACAAGAATGGTAAGCGGTCACCCATTGATAATTGGCCGTTTTCTGTTGCCTTTGGTTTTCAGCGCCGAAGGCGCGGCCTAAGATAGCCCAGGGCAAGCGCCCGCAGGGCGCGCCGCCCTGGGTAAGGCCCCACCCCAAAAGAGCCCTGTAAGGGCGACCTAAAAAACACCG
>JAAZKQ010000134.1 GCA_012799755.1 Lentisphaerota bacterium
CGGCTGTTGGGCCAAA
Source organism: Lentisphaerota bacterium (assembly GCA_012799755.1). Lineage (GTDB taxonomy): Bacteria > Verrucomicrobiota > Lentisphaeria > Oligosphaerales > Oligosphaeraceae > Oligosphaera. The sequence goes on from JAAZKQ010000134.1 coordinate 17, forward strand.
GTGCATTGTTGTTGCAGGATGGCTTGCTGGACAACGAATTGCCGAGTGCCTTGACGGCGTACATCTGTGGCGGCTGTGTCAACTCATCTCTGTTGCAGCCTTTTTTTGTCACCGATGATGGTGGTTGCTGCATGGAGCAGGGCGCTCGTGCCGATGTCCTCAGCACGGTACTGGTGGCGGAGGCGTTGCTGATGGCAAGCGAGCCGGACCTGACCGCGTTGGCGACGGCACGTGACTATCTTCTTGCGCAGCGCGCTGCGGACGGTTACTGGCGTTTATGCAGCCAGGCCGCGCCGGGTGATCTGCGCCTGACTGCACGGGTGGTCGGGGTATTGGCACGTATTCAGGCCTTGTCACCAGTTGGGTTCGGTGAGTCTTCCGATGCCCCGCAGAATAGCTTGGCTGCACTGCTTGTTGCCACAGCACGGCAAGTTGCTGCCGAGCTAGACGCATCTGCGCCGTCAGCTTCCGTGCTGGTGGATATGGCCTGGTTGCTGCGGGCGCTTTGCCACCTGGGCTGCTGGGAGGAGGCGCTGGCTCTTTACCACTCATTGCTGTCTGCCCAGCATGCTGACGGTTCCTGGGGCGGTGGCGACACCTCGCAGATTCTGCGTACGACTTGCGCCGTTGTCGGCGCCTTGCGCTGTTTCAGCATCAGCCGTGCGGGGCGCGAACCTGACTTGGCGGTGCCGGCGGCATCGCTGCGCTTGCAGACGCCGGTTGAGGACACTGCGTGGCGCTTTTCGGCGACGGTTTTCAATGATGGTCAGGCCGAATCGCTGCCCTGCGGCTGGGAATTGCATCATGGCTCGCCGGCGGAGAATACACTCCTGGCTCAGGGACGTCTGCCGGCCCTAATTCCAAGAGACAGCTGCAAAGTCCAGGTGGAGTTTACCTTGGCGACGGCGCCGTCTGTGCTTTACCTGCTCATTGACCCTGACGGTGAATCCGGCGATGCGTATCGCCTCAACAACATGGCTCGCTTAGTGTACTGTCCACCGCCGAAGACGGACAGTTTGTTACTCTGGTTGTCACCGCTGACCATTCGTTCAGAGGGTGCGTCGGAGCTGCTGTTGCTGCGTCCAGGCAGTGGCGTGATAATCAACGCCATGCTTTTGGCTGATGGCCCGCCGCCGGCGGTGCCCCTGCGCCTTGTCCTGCTGGACAACGGGCGGGAATGTTTTCGGCAAGGGCTTAGTCTCGAAAATGACTTTTCGACCGAGTGTCGCTGTGAGTGGTTTCCTGATGAAGGATGGCACGAGCTTGCCTTGCGGGTGTTGCAGGGCGAAGAGGTGAGGGCTGAGCGCTTGGCATGCGTCGAGGTCTGTTACCAGGCGATGTTGCTGAGAATATTGTCCGGTCCAGCGGGAGAAGCGGAGGGACTGCCCCAGTTCACTGCCGGCGAGTATGTCACGGTGCGGCTTTACGTCGCCGAGACTGCTGCCGCGCCGGAACTGTGGGTTGCCAATGAGCATAATGAAAGACTGCCCACGCCCCTCGTCAGCGCCACGCATGAAGGTCGCTATACCTGGCATACGGGCGTACAGGCGCCTGGACGCTACCGCGTTTATGCGCGTACAGCGGGCATGACGAGTGCCGTCTCGGCTGACTTTACCATCATGGACAGCTGTGAGCTACGCGAGTTGAGCGTTTTGCAGCCGGATTTTGTCACGCAGATTGGCGTCGGCGATACACTGACGACGCCGGTTAGCGTCAGTTGGACGCAGCTGTGCAACAGCAGCCGGCAGCTGCAACTGTCTTGGACCTGGACGGGTCCGGATGGCGTCGTGCTGGCTAAAGCGACTGCGCCCTGTGAGATTGATTGCGCTCCGGGAGCATTGACGCGGCAGCTATCCTTGCCTGAGCCGGCGACCTTGGCCTTTCCCACGGCGGGTAGCTACTTGTTCGCAGTTGAGATTATGGCTGGCGAGACAGTATTGAAAGCGGAACGCTCAGCACGGGCGATGGCGTTGCCGAGTTTGACTGTGGAACAGAGCGTTCAGCCTGAAAGTGTCGGCTGGGAAGCCTGTGAAGTCGCAGTTTGCAGCACCGTGAAGCTGCATGCGGGTGCTGGCGGCGCGGGTGGTATGCAAATCCCTGCGCCAGCGACCAGGCCGCAGCTGCTTGATGCTCCCGGCGAACGGATTACCATCCTTCTCCAGGGTATCCACGATGCCGACGGGCAGATCGTTGAAAAAGGCACACTTGCCGCTCGGGTGCTCTATGGATGCTGCGGGAAAGCAGCGCCGGGGGTAGATGCTTCAGTAGAGGGGGTATTCTCCATCACCAACGGTAATTGTCACATCAGCTATACGCCTGGTGGCAGCGCCCTGTCGGCGGGGATGTGGGCGCCGGTCATCATGTCCTTTTTTGATCCGCAGACAGAACAGCATGTCGGCTGCATTGAAATGCACTTGGAGGGCAGCGATGAAACAATGCACTAAAACGCGATGGGTGTACTTGTGTTATGCCTTGCTTGCCTTTGGCTTCCGTCTGTATGCTGCGGAGATGCCGGGAGTGATCTTTGCGCCTCGTGACAGCGTGTATGCAGGCGATCATGTCCAGCTCTGGGCAGTGCTCACGGGCCCACGCCGGCAGTTGCCGGATTGGCGGTACCGCTGGGAGCTGACGCCAGGCGAAGGCGTCATCGTTCATACCTCGCTGCGCAGGGCGGACTACGAAGATGGCATTGACGATTCACGAAATCTATGCTGTCCGGCTGATATTGAACTTGAGGAGGGACGGCACCGTGGCACGCTGGGTTTGAGATTGCAGGTGACCAATGCCGATGGGCAGGTCATCTCGCAGGAAAAAAGCCTGCGGGTCCTGGCTGACTCGCCACCGCGCACGAAAGCTGAGCTTGAAGAACGCCGACAGGATGCGATCTGCCGCGGTTTGCACTGGCTGATGCTGGTGCAGGCGGCAGATGGCTGCTGGTGTCCGTTTTTTCTGGACGAGAGCCAAAGCGGACAGTATCGCACCTCTTCCACCGCCTGTGCCCTGTGGGCTTTCGGCAACTGTGGCTATGGACTGAGTCAACGGCGGGACAATCCCTTCGTAGATGTGGTGCTGGAGGGCATTGAATACCTTCTGCGCGAATCGGATGTCGTTCACTTGACGCCGGTTGCCGGCAGGGACTGCGACCGCAATGGCAATGGCATCGCCAGGGTGCTGGGGCGTCATAACACCTACGAGAATTATACCCAGCCGATGGCCATTGCCGGCATCATCGCCGCCGGTTTGCCGAATTGCACCATTACCCGCGAAGGACAGCAGCGGCTTCTCCGCGATGAGATCAATGACGCTTGCGATTACACGCTGTGGCAGCTTTTCAGTGATCCATACGGACGCTGGCAATACAACCTCACGGGAATTGAGGGCGGGGGCGATTTGTCAACCGCAGGCTGGAATTACCTGGGCATGGACGCCATGGCCGTCTGGGATATGCCAGTGGAACCTGAGGCGTTCCTCCATTGCCGAAGATTGCTGGCGGAAATTTATCGGCCTGCCGAAGGACGTTTTGTCTATCGTCCAGGGGAGGATAGCATGACGTTGTCTCTGGACGCATCCGGCATCTTTGGCGTCTATGTGGTCGCCCAAGCGGCAAGTCAGCCGGAATACCGGCATTACGAGAACCTTGATCTGTCGGCGGGGGAGATTATTACCCGGGCCTTGGCGGTGTTCAACAAGACCGTCAGTGACAGCGGCACTCTTGGGAGCGGTTATCTATACTTCCTTGTGGCCAAGACCTTACAGAAGTTGCATGTGCAACATCTGCATGTCAACGGCCAATGGTTGGACTGGCGTCGTCATCTCGCCGCCGACAAGCAAGAGTGGGCCGGTTTCTGGCAGCAGATTATTTCCTTGCAAGAGCCTTGCGGCAAGTGGGTGTATGTCTGGGAAAACTTCCCCTACACATACAGCGATGAACTGGAAACCGCTCTGATGTTAATGACGCTCTCCGACCGGCTGGTCAACGCCATGCCGCCCGTGACCAATGCCGAGCTGAAGGTGGCGATTCCGGAAAAGTACGCCGAGCTACTCAGCAGCAGTGACTTCAGACGCCTGAACAGTGGCAGACGAGAGGATGGTCTGACGCTCTATCGCGCACTCAGAATGAGCGAACTCAATGCTGTCGGCGCCTCTCTGTGGTTCCGCTTCGCACTTCCTGAGTGCAGCCAGGATGAGCTGATTACCCTGCAAAATGACTTGAGCCTTACATATAGCGATAGTCGGGGCCGAGAACAGTCGCGGCAATTAGGACCTTTGACCATTATACGCGAGAAGACGGCGCAAAACAATGAACCTGAAGAGCCGCCTGCACCCGAGGAACCGCCCATGCCGGAAGAACCTCCTGCGCAGGAAGGGCCCGAGGAACCACCGGTGCCCGAAGAACCCCCTGCACCCGAGGAACCACCTGCGCCAGAGGAACCACCTGCGCCAGAAGAACCACCGGTGCCCGAAGAACCCCCTGCACCCGAGAAACCACCGGCGCCAGAAGAACCACCGGTGCCCGAAGAACCTCCTGCGCCGGAAGAGCCACCTGCGCCGGAAGAACCTCCTGCGCCGGAAGAGCCACCTGCGCCGGAAGAACCTCCTGCGCCTGAGGAACCTCCCGCGCCTGATGAACCACCAGCACCTGAGGAACCTCCCGCACCTGAAGAGCCACCTGCGCCGGAAGCCCCGCCGACACCTGAAGAACCTTCCGCGCCTGAAGAGCCACCTGTGCCCGAGGAACCTCCCGCGCCTGAAGAGCCACCTGCGCCGGAAGAGCCTCCTGTGCCCGAGGAACCTTCTGCGCCCGAAGATCCTCCCGCGCCGGAAGACCCACCTGCACCCGGGGAACCTCCTGTGCCTGAGGAGCCGCCTGCGCCGGAAGAACCTTCTGTGCCGGAAGACCCGCCTGCGCCGGAAGACCCGCCTGCGCCGGAAGACCTACCTTCACCCGAGGAACCTCCTGTGCCTGAGGAGTCGCCCGCGCCTGAGGAGCCGCCTGTGCCCGAGGAACCACCTGTGCCGGAAGACCCGCCTGCGCCTGAGGAACCTCCCGCGCCCGAGGAACCACCTGCACCCGAGGAACCACCTGCACCCGAGGAACCTCCCGCGCCGGAGACGCCGCCCGTGCCACCAGCTGATGAAGAAAATACATCCAACGATGTCAGCAGGCCGGTGTACTGGTGGGGCGGCGGTGATCGTTTGGCTGCCATTCCTCCGACACCTTTACCTGTGCCGGAGGACAAGGCAATTTCGCCGCCATCGGCTACTGCCTTGAGGAGTGGTCCTCAAAAGTCCGCGCGCTTGCAGCGTCCGCCTGCCTTGAAACAGACGCCGGTCTTGCCGACAGTGTGGACGGTGATTGCTGGTGACTCACGCGAAATTCATGGTGAGTTTCGCTCCATATCCCCTTCATCAAGAGTTGATTCGGTCATGTCGTCGAGTGGAGCAGGAGACAGCTCTTTGGAAACGCCGACGGCGGTAAAACCCCAGACGACTGTGCGTAGCCTGAGCAAGGGAGTTTCAACATCAACCTTGACTCCTGCCAACAGCTCACGGAATGTCGGCGTAGCCGAGCGCGTTTCTGAACTGGAACGTGATGGTAGTCTGGATGCGACGCCGGAAAAAACTCCGGGTCAAGGCGTTTTGCTTCTCAGCGTGGCCGATGCCGTCGCCGGCGAGACCAGGGACTTGATCGAAGTGTCGAGCGAACAAACAAGAGACAGTGACTTTTCTCTGCAATTCATTGTTCCTCAGTCAGTTGGTGGAGGAGAGAGTCCTGACCTCAATGTCATTTTGCGTGATAGTGACGATTCCGGCGCCGTGACCATGCAGCTACCTTTTCCCCGTTCACGCCAAGCCTATGTCATTGCTGCCCAGCAATACATCATCTTGAGTGGACAAGGACACAACTTTTCGCCTGATCTGCAGTGGTACGCCGACAGGGTGTTGCCGCCTTCAGCGGTGGAGGTCAGGCTGTCCCAGGATGCAGCCGAATGGTCGGCAGACCTTGCTCGGCGATGGCTGGCCCTGGCGGAAAGAGCGTCCGTTCATCATGGCGACCTCCGGATCACGGCGCCGGAGCAGCTGTCCTCAAACATTCTCCTGGTGGTCGGGAACGTAGATTTGGAAATCTCGGGCCAGCTACAGTGCAGCATCTTGGCGACGGGACGCATTCGTGTCCGTTGTCGGCAGGCATTCTTCAGACCGCTGGTTGACAATGTCCTCTTTTTCAGTGAAGGCGGTATTGACATCAGCGGTGACGACAATGGTTTCCGCGGCGACCTGGCCGCCCTTGATAGTCGTCTGCGGATTCAGGGACGCCGGCAGCGCTTCGCCTCCGGCAGTCTGTGGGGACGACATGTGTTCATCCGTGGCGAGTGCCAGGCATTCATCAGTGACTAGCCCGTCGCAGGAATCCGGGCCTGGAAAAACTCCTTCGCGAATGGCTGACAACTCAGAGAAGGAAAGCAACTATGAAGAGAAAATGGGGCATTTGGGATTGGCTGTACGTGGCTTGGACCTTGTTGGTCGGCGTGTTGGCTTTGTGGGCCTTTAGCGCCGCCGCCAGCGAGATCACCTTGTCCGAAGCACTCAACGACTTTCGCCGAAATCTCGTTCATGTGCCAGGTCGCGGTATTGGTCGCAGCAGTAGGCAACTCCGCGAGGAGAGGGCGGGCAATGCCATGGAGTTGACCAACGCCTGTATGGACTGCTTGACGCAGCTGGGCTATGACTGTCGCGTTGTTTTTGGCCGTGTCCTTCTCAGTCCCGCACAAGTTGCGGCGTGGACGGCATTGCCGGCGGAAGCTCTGCAGCAAATTCTGGGCGATGAAGCGCGTCCCGTTGTTTGGAGTGACGATGGGCTAGAGCTTGATTTGCCTTGGCTGCAAGTGCTTAGTCGCGATTTATGGGGATTCGGCGTTGCGGATGACAATGCGGCCATCTGGGTCAATGTGTTTCCAGCGCTGATTGCCCAGTCCCGCGTACCTGATGACAGCGACGAGGCCATGATCGCCGCCGCGACGCGCTTAGCACAGGGCCTTGTTGCGGTCAGCGCCGTCGAATATGGGGTTGGCGGGATGGAAGCCGCGCTTGGCATCCAGCGTTTCCCAGCGACACTAGCCGCCGAACAGCTGGCGCAGTGTTTGGCCGGCGATGATGCCGTGGCGTCAAGTGCGCCGCTGACCACCGGGGCATCCCTGCCGGGCTATCGTGCTGTCAACTGTCTGTCGCCGGCGCCCGTGGCCATCCTGGAAGAATACGGCAGTTATACGACCATGCCGCCTGAACAACGGGCAAGCGTGGTCTTTCGTCTATTGGTGGACGACCTGGAAATACTGCGTTGGCAAGGCTTGCAGGAAGAAATTGGCAATCAGTTGTTTAGCTTACAATGGCGTGATCTTTCCGCTGAAATTGGCGGGGCGATGACAGGTGACGGCGTGCAGGGCGCTTGGCAGCCTTTGCTCAACATGGGTGGTCATGTTGTCGCCGAAGGCAAGCCGTTTTCCAAGGAAGGCCTTCTGACTCTTGTTTGCTGTCGCTACGCCGATGCCGCCGCGACGATTCTCAGCGACCAACTCAGCTATGCCATTGAAGCTCACCGCGAATGTCGCTGGCTGCTCAGCTCCGGCACGATGGCGCTTCCGGCGCCAGCCAGCGATACTGACGCCGTGGCGCATTTGGCGCGCAGTTGCGTTTATCTGCTGGATTGTCAGCGCCGCATTGCCGCGGCTGAATTCGGCTGGCAGGACTGTGCCTCGCTGCGGGTACTGCTCTTGCAGAACAATGACGTGGCGACTGTTGCCACCGCCGATGACGCCAGCGTGGCCGGCATGGCGACGTCTTGGTGCCTGCTTTTCCCCGAGGAACAGCCGAGCGTTTATGCGTGCACGGCGGCCGGCCTGAATCCGGAAGCGTGCCGTCATGCTTGGTCCATGGCCATGGCTTTTGCTCCCATGCTGGCGCTGGAATGGTTGGCACATGCCGGCGACGGCAAGACCGTCACTTCGCCGCTGAACGTCTTTCGCGATGCATTGCAACACCAATCACAATGGCTGTGGCTACCGGAGAATAGCGGCATCCTGGAGCGGGGCGACAACGAAGCGCTTGCGCCTTGGCTGGCGTTGGCGGCTGCTGAGCCGGAGGGAAAATGGCTTGGCGCCTGGGCAAGGACCGGTGAATCGTCGCTGCCGGTGTGCGCTTGGCCCGAGGCGAAAAACATCTGCCGGCTACATATCATGTCAGACGCTGGCAGTACGGCATTATCTGCGCCTGTGATCAGCCTGAGTGAGACTACCGGCGATGACAGCGGCGTGGCCCCACTGGATTTGTTCTGCCGGGCGTATCAACGGACATTGGCGCTGATCAGGTATCTGTCTGGGCTTCAGCACGAAAACATCCCGGAAGTGCTTAAGGATTTAACTGCATTGGCCTTACTGGTCGGGCTCACGGAGGAGGCGACAGTTTTGCCGCGCATGGAGTCCATCAGCGCCCCAGCCTACTGGTCCAGGGCCTCGGGGGATTGCCCCATCCAGCTGCAGTTGGTGCAAAGCACATGGTGGTCGCTGAACATCGAAAATGCCGCCGGTGAAATACAGTGGCGGCAGCATGGAACGGATTGCGCCGCCGAGTTGCGTTGGCCCCTGCATGATCTGCGGCAGCAACCCTGCGCGGATGGCAGCTATTTTCTGCGTTTGCGCACCGGCGATGGGCAGCGTGTAGATGAGCAGCGGCGCTGCCTGGTACTGGATTCGCAGCCGCCGAGCTTAAGCCTTGAGCTGCTCAATGCTATGTCGTCGCCCGCCGTGCGTTATCTTGTGAATGACGCATCGCCGACAACAGCCGAACTGATTTTATCTGATGACGCGGACAAGGTGTTGCGACGCTGGGACACATTGCCGCACAACACCCCTGTCGAACTGCTCATCAACAGTGCCGATTTAGCTGCCGACAGGTGTTTTTTGACGTTATGTGCCGAGGACGCCGCCGGCAATCGCGCCCAAAAAGAACTCGTCTTGGAGCTTCCGAACGAACGCGGCGTTCTTCCCGAGCTGCGCTTGCGCTTGGTCGGGCATGATAGCGCTGAGCCGGTTTTGACGACTGACACGCGCCTGGAAGTGCTTGCCAAGGGCATTGACGGCTTGCAGGAGTGCGCGCTGTTTCTGGATGGCGACATCTTACTGGCGGTCACTCCCGGTCCTTAGC
>JAAZKQ010000135.1 GCA_012799755.1 Lentisphaerota bacterium
CGGCCATATTGCCGAAGCCGTGGAAGTCAACGAAGAAATCCAGCACGCGGTCACGGTAGGACTGCCAGTCGCTGGGGCGCTGCTGGGGTTCTGCCTGGGCGGCGGCGAGGCAGAAGGCGGTGGCAGGGGGGACGATGAGTGTCGCATGGTCGCCGTATTTGTCCACTTGGACACGGTTGCCGCTGAGGAGATCAACGGGAGTTTTGCCCGGATCGAAACTGGCGACGGGCCATTGCAAGGTGGCATGTTCCTTCTCAAGGGGGTTGACGATGACGAGTACTGGTGCGCAGCTTTTTTCGGCGGGGCTGCGCAGGAGGGCGAGGGCGTTGCCGCTGCCATCGCGGTTGAGGAGGCGGAGGCCGGCATGGGCGTCGAAAGCCGGGTGCTTAAGCAGCAGCTGATTGAGACTACGGATAAGTTCAACGAGGTTTTCCTGCGCTCCCCAGTTGATGCTGGCGTCCTGATGGACATTGATCTTTTCGCTGGCGAGCCATTCGACGCCGTTGGCGATGGCGAAGCCGCCGCCGGGGGCGAGGAGAGCAGCGGTCATGCAGCGCAGGGCGGCCCAGGTGGGCGAGGTGGCGGCGAGGCGGTTGTTGTCATGGGTTTCGGCGAAATTGACGAGCAGGCCGACCTCTTCGGCGTAGTTGATGGCGAACCGGGTGTAATTTTTCAGTGCGTCGAAGCCGAATTGCTGGAATTGTTCGGAGTATGCCCAGTTAAGTCCACCGTCTTGGAGGAGCTGGGTAGTGCTTGACATGGGGCCGCCAAGCCCTTCGAGGAAGAAGATGGTATCGGGGAATTCCTGGCGTACTTTAGCGCTGATGTAGGTCCAGACGGGTGTGGGGATCATGTAGCCGGCATCGCAGCGGAAGCCGTCAACGCCGAGTCGGCACCAGTGGAGGAAGACCTCGGCGAGGCTTATCCAGAGGGCCTGGTTGTTGAAGTTCATTTTGCAGAGGTCTTCCCAGGTGACTCCCCAGGCGCCGGGGCTTTGGAAGCTGCCGTCGGGATTGCGGCTGAACCACTCGGGATTGTGTACTTGGAACGTGGATCCCCAGCCCGTGTGGGCGGCGGGCAAATCAATGATGACCAGGGCGTTGTGGGCGTGGATGCTGTCAACGAGCTCCACGAATTGTTCCAGCGGCGTGCTATGGCGGTTGAAGATGGCCATGGACGAATCAACGGTGAAGAAATCCAGCGGGGCGAAGGGACTGCCGAAGCGACCCATGCGGGCGAAGGTGGTGGGCGTCGGGTGGATGGGCAGCAGTTGAATGATGCGAAAACCAAGGGTGTTGATGATGAAGTGCAGTTCCTGCGCCAGGTCGGCGAAGCTGCCGGAGGGTGGGATGACCGTATAGCCGTCGTTGTCCAGGAAGGCTTCAGCGTCGCGATGTTTTTGTGACCAGGCGCCGCCGGAGCGATTTTTGCCGAATTGACGGACGAAGGCGTTGTAGATGGTATTGCCGCTGACGCAGTGCGAAGGTTCGATTTTGACGCGGGTGTTGTCGCCGCGGCACCATACCGTATCGCTCCCGTCATCGGGCTCGAAAAAGGACTTGAGGTCGAAGACGCCGACATCATTGAGCGGCAAGGTGATGGAGAACTTGCCGTTGCCGTCGTCACGCATGGGGAGGTCGCGCCAGTCGCGGCCGAGGATGGCCTTGTGTTCCTCGACATTGGCGACGATTTCCGCGCGGCGGATGGCGGCCTGGCCGAGATTGC
>JAAZKQ010000136.1 GCA_012799755.1 Lentisphaerota bacterium
CGAAACAGCACGCTGAAGGCGTGCCACATAGCAGACACGAAGGAGGATTTCCATCGCAAGGCAACAGAAAACAGCCAATTATCAATGGCTGACCGCTTACCAAGCAAGGCTGTCGCTTACTCTTTGCTGGGGTGGACGTTGTGGACAAGATGGGTACGGGAGACGATAGCACATGCCGCGGCACCCGGTTTATGACCCCGACGCCTGTAGTGCCTTGCGGGAGCGCCACAAGCGGCAGAATGCTTCACTGTTCCACTGTCATCTCGCCTGCCTGAAGGGCGGCAATCACCCGTCGCGGAGGCTCCTTTGGCCTACCCGCGACGCTTTGGCAGCGACTTACATCGCGAAAATTTTGTCCATATCCTCGCTCACGTTGCGAGCCTGGGCGGCGGCGTCATCGCCTTCGCCCCGCAATTCGGCGGTGATCACGTCGTTATAGCCGACGGCGCGCAGCGCCGCCATCACTGCCGGCCAGTTGACCGTGCCCTTGAGGAGACTGGTCCAAGCGTGCTTGCTGCTGTCAAAGCCCTTGATGTGCACCTTTTTCAGGCGCTTGCCCAGGCTCTTGATCCAGTGTTCGGGATAGCCATAGGCGAGGATGTTACCGACATCGAAATAGGCCGCCAGCCAAGGGCTGTTGAAGCTGTCAACATAGCTGCAGAATTCAATGGGGCTGAGGAGGAAACGATTCCAGACGTTTTCGATGGCGATTATGACACGCTTTTCGGCGTAGGCGGGCAGCATGCGGCGAATTTCAGCCTGTGAACGCTCCCATGCCTGCTCATAGGTGACATCGGGCTTGACCACCGCCGGCACCAACAACACCGTATCGGCCCCCAGCGCCTCCGCTGTTGCCAAGGACGCCATCATACCCTCGACTGATTTTGCCCGCACGGCCGGATCAGCGTCGGACAAAGGAGAAGACCAATGCGCCTGATTCATGACACTGGGGACGCGGATGCCGGCGGCGTCAGCAGCGGCGCGGTACTGCCGGCGTTCCGCATCCGTCGCAAGGGTCGGAATCTCCACACAGGCAAAGCCCAGCGCAGCCGCCTGAGCAAACTTTTCCTCGACTGTGGCGCCTGGGAGAAATCCGTAACAAATACCTTTTTGCATGGTCCTTTTCCCCTTCGTTGAGTGAGATACTACCGTTGCTCGGCGCGACTTCGCGCCGCATCTTGGGACGATTGGAACAATAATCAGCAAATATAAGGTCTGGTAACGGAAGAGGCAAAGGCGCGGCGGCGGTTTATAGTACGGGTTTCGGCGCGAAAACACCCCGCAAGGTGCAGCCGCGCCGGCACTCTCACGCCCCTAAACCAACAGCAGCGCCTTCAGACAATAGACTAGCAGCTTCGAGAAAAACCATGTCTTACGCACGGCCCAACATCGCCCGCATCGCGGGCTACACGCCAGGCGAACAGCCCAAGGGGCAACGCCTCACCAAGCTCAACACCAACGAAAACCCATACCCGCCATCCCCAGCGGTCATTGACGCCCTGCGGAACTTTCCCGCCGAGCGCCTGAAGCTGTATCCCGTTCCTGGCGCGGACGGCGTCCGCGAAGCCGCCGCCGAGCTCTTCGGCATTGACAGCAAACAAGTCCTCTGCGGCAATGGCTCGGACGACCTGTTGACCATCGCCCTGCGCAGCTTTGTTGATCAGGGCGGCGGCTTCGCCTATACTGAGCCAAGCTACTCGCTCTACCCCGTCCTCGCCGATATCCAGGGCGCCCGCAAAATGCCCGTCGCGCTCGACAAGAATTTCATGCTGCCGGAAAACGCCGCCGAGCTCGCCGCCGGCGCAACGCTGTTCATCATGGCCCGTCCTAACGCCCCCACCGGCAACAGCTTCCCCAAAGAACGCGTCAGCAAACTTTGCCGTGAATTCCCGGGCGTGGTCTGGGTTGACGAAGCCTACGCCGATTTCGCCGATGACAACTGCATGGACCTGCTGCAGCACTTCCCCAATCTCGTCGTCTCCCGCACACTCTCTAAAAGCTATTCGCTGGCCGGCCTGCGGCTGGGCTTGGCCTGCGCCGCGCCCGAACTGATTGCCGAGATGGACAAAGTGCGCGACTCCTACAACATTGACATGATCACCCAAGCATTGGCAATCGCCGCCCTCAAGGATAGCGCCGCCATGCGCGAAAATGTCCGCCGCATCCGCGCGTCGCGGGAGAAGCTCCGCAGCGAGTTGCAGGCCATGGGCTGCGAGGTGCTGCCCTCCGAAGCAAACTTCGTTTTTGTCAAACCGCCACGGCCGGCGGCTGAGCTCTTCCAGACCTTGCGCACCCGCGGCTTCCTGGTGCGCTATTTCAATCTTCCCAGGATATCGGAGTACCTCCGCATTACCATTGGTAATGAAGAAGACATGGCCGCGTTCTGCGCGACCTGTCGTGAACTCTTCTCAGCCGGCGAATGAGCCTTGGGGCACGCATCGCAACCAGGAGCGACTTGTGAAAAAAATCATCGTCCTTTGCCTCGTTGTTCTTTGCCTTTGCGCCTGTGACCTGTCGGCCCGGAGTCTGAAAGTGCTCACCATCGGCAACAGCTTTGCCGACAGTGTGTTCGGCTATCTGCCGCCCATTGCGGCAGCTGTGCCGGACTGCGAGCTGCTGCTTGACCGCGCCAATATCGGCGGTTGTTCGCTGGAGCGGCACTGGCGCGAAGTGGAAAAAGCCGAAGCCGATCCGAGCTATAAGCCCTACGGCGGCAAATACACTCTCAAGGACAAACTGACCAGCCAGGCATGGGACATCATCACCATGCAGCAGGTGTCCCATCAGAGCTATAAGCCCGAAAGTTATGAGCCCTGGTTCAAGAATCTCTACGACTATGTGCGCCGCCATGCCCCGCAGGCGGAAATCGTCATCCAGATGACCTGGGCCTATCGCAGCGACCATCCTCTTTTCACGAAAACTCTGCTTGGCGGGCAGGAAGAAATGTTCAGCAAACTCTTCGCTGCCTACAACCAGCTCGCCACCAACTACCAGCTGCGCGTCATCCCCACCGGCTTGGCCGTACAGCTGGCCCGCCGAAACCAAGCCGTCAAATTCGTGCCCGGCAAAACGTACAGCAAGGAAGAACTCGCCCAATTCGTGCGCCCGCAACTCCCCGAGAGCTCCGCTGGTTCCCTCATCACCGGGTACTTCTGGCGAAAAAACAAGGACGGCAGCTACTTCCTCCACAATGACCTCATTCACCTCAATCAGCGCGGCAAGTACCTGCAAGCCTGCATCTGGTTCGCCGAGCTATACGGCCAAAAAACCGACGTGATCTCCTTCGTGCCGGAAAAAATGGACCCCGCCGACGCCGCCTTCCTCCGCCAAATGGCGCAGAATGCCTTGGACGAATATCAGCAGCCGGCCAAAAAACAATAGACGGCTGCCGGGGATGTCGTTCACGACAAGACCGGTGACAAAGCAGCAACGGCGTCATCGGACATCATGAAGAGAATCTGCCATGCAGCACGACTCACAGCCAGCCAAACCGCCGCGTTTCAGCGGCCTTGAGCACTTTTGTCGCTCCTGCACCTATACGGCGGCGGGCCTGCGCGCAGCTTGTAAAGAGGCCGCTTTCCGGCAGGAACTCCTGCTCGGACTGGTGACGGTGCCCCTGTCGCTGCTGCTACCTTTGGACGGTCTCTTAGTGCTTCTCCTGAATCTCTGCTGGCTGGCCGTCCTCAGCTGCGAGCTGCTCAACAGCGCCATTGAGTCCGTCGTTGACTTGGCATCGCCTGATTATCACGAATTGGCCAAGCGCGCCAAGGATCTCGGCAGCGCCGCCGTCGGCGTCGCCCTGACGGCGCTGGCGCTAAGCTGGGCTTACGCGCTCTGGCAGCTTGCCTGATCAGGCGGATCAATTGGATCAGCAGACGGATCGGGCGGATCGGGCGGATCAGACGGATCGGGTTGACGGATCGGGTTGGCGGATCGGGTTGGCGGATCAGACGGATCGGGTGGATCGAGCTGCAAAGCAAGGTAACAGCCAGCCGATCAGAGGGAGTTATTTCAGGCCCGCTTTAGTTCAACTCAACAGTTCCTTTACAGCGCGGATATGCGGAGCAGCCCCAGAATTGAGAGCCGGCGCGCTGTCCGGTCTTTACAGTCCGCAGCACCATTTCCTTGCCGCACTGTGGACAAGTCGGGGTTGCTACGCATGGGACGCCCTCCTCGTCATTCTGTCGTGTTCGCTCTGCCATTCGCGCAGCGGCAAGTTGTTCGCTATAGCCGCCCTCTTCAACAAATTTCTCTTCCAAGGTATTGATTTGCTGGTCAAGCAAATAATTCGCTTGATTGATCAGGCAAATTAGCGCGTTTGCCCGCACTGCGGGATCGGCATGCTCCAGCCACGGCGCGTAGAGTGCCCAGCGTTCAGCATCCGTCAAGTTTATCATTGCCCTCGAATCGTTTTGTTCGGCACGCAATCTTGCCGGAACGCGACGAACATCGTCAGCTTCTGGAGAGTCATGCGGCCATTGCGGCATATGACGTTGCCGCAGAAAGTCTTCAAAGTCCAACAGTAATTCGTCGAGGCTAGCTCGGGCAACATTCATCAAGCGTAACTCGGTCTGTGAAGACGTACCGCCAGCGCGACTACCCTCAGCGATGTTCTGTCTGCCCGAACGCGCAGCCTGAATCATTTGATCAACAGTCCGCGAACGATTATCAAGAAAAGCTTCGCAGAACCAGTAGGTACCATCGTAGATGATTGTCGCCGTCTGAAAACTTAGGGATTGCCGATATCCACCACTTGGGCGCAATCTGCTCATGAAGGGCTCGCATACATAAGGTGATTAGGAAGTAAAAACTATTGCAAAACGCCTTCATAAAATTACATTTAAAGAAAAAATAGCAACTTCAATAATAGCATTTTATGCAATTACATGCAATCCCTGCGACTGATTAAACTGATCAGACGACCTGATCCGCCTGATGATTAGCCTGATCCGCCTGATGATTAGCCAGATCCGCCTGATCAAACCACCGGATCCGTCCGATCCGTCCGATCCGTCCGATCCGTCTGATGATCCGCCTGATCCGCCTGATCCGCCTGATCCGAAGCCAGGCCCGCCGCCGGCTCGCCGTTTTTGCCCATTCTTTCATATTGTTTCTTGGGCATTATATTGCTTTCAATTGTTTTTATGGCCGTCTGCCGCGCATCCAATCGCGCTACGCCCTACCCTTTTCCCACCGAAGCACAGTCAGTCCTTATGCCAGAAAACACGCCGGTTCGACTTTATTACTTGGCATCGGGTAAGTTAGGCATACCCATTTTTGATGCCCTGCGCACTCACCCCAAAATCAGTCTTCTTGGTGTCGGCTCCCAGCCCGACCGCGCCGCCGGTCGCAAGCAACAGTTGCTTGCCACACCGGTGGCCAGCTATGCCGAGGAGCAAGGCTTCGAGGTAGACCGCCTTGCTTCGGTCAACACCCCGGCTTTTCTCAACCAACTCCGCGAACTTGATATTGAGTTGCTGGTGGTGGCATCCTTTGGTCAACTACTTAAGCCTGAATTGCTGAGCGTACCACCCGCAGGCTGTCTCAACGTCCATGCTTCCCTGCTGCCGCGTTTCCGCGGCGCTTCGCCGATCAACATGGCGATCCTTCGGGGTGATGACATAACGGGTGTGTCTTTCATGCAGATGGAGGCGGGACTGGACACCGGCCCGGTCTACTGTCAGTACACATTGCCCATCTTGGAGCGTGAAAACGCCGACTCCCTTGAGCAGCGACTTGGTCAGCTCGCCGCCGATCACATCGGCGACGTCATCTGGCGCATTGTCCGCCAAGGACTCCAGCCCACGCCACAGCTGGACGATGCGGCAACCTACGCACGCAAAATCAAGAAGCAGGACGGCGCCATCCGCTGGGAATTGCCGGCCGATCAAATTCTGCGCATGATCCTGGCCTACTCGCCGTGGCCACGCGTGGCCGCCATCGTTCCCGCCGGCAAAGGCCCGAAACGCATCCAGATCACTGACGCCGAAGTCGTCACCGACACCACCCCCGTCATGCGGCCAGGCACTGTACTGGGCCAAGGGCGAGACGGATTGCTCGTCGCCTGCGGCCAA
This sequence comes from Lentisphaerota bacterium, assembly GCA_012799755.1. Classification (GTDB taxonomy): domain Bacteria; phylum Verrucomicrobiota; class Lentisphaeria; order Oligosphaerales; family Oligosphaeraceae; genus Oligosphaera. The sequence continues at coordinate 6,075 of JAAZKQ010000136.1, forward strand.
CATGCCCTGCGCATACAGCGACTTATTCCCGAAGGCAGGCCGGAAATGCGGGCTGACGACTTCCTCCGTGGGAATCCCATTCCCAACGGCACCATTTTAGAAAATTTTTTCCCTGGAGAACAATGACTGAATGAAGCAAATCCTAATCAACTGCGAAGAACTGCAAACTCGGGTTGCCGTCGTTCAAGACGGCATCCTGCAGGACTTCTTCATGGAACGCAATGTTCGTGGCGATACCATGGTGGGGTCCATCTACAAAGGCCGTATCAAAAACCTCGAACCGTCCCTGCAAGCCGCATTTGTTGATATCGGCTGCGGCAAAAACGCCTTCCTCCACTACTGGGACATGCTCCCCGCCAGTGAAGATGCCCTCGAAACCAGCGATGACGACAACGATGACAATGGAGGGAACGGCCACGAGGATAATGGCGGCAACAACGACGAGGATAAACTCAACCCGCCGAAACGTGCCCAAAACAGCCGCAGCCAGAATCAGAATCAGCCCACGGGCCAGAATCAAAACCCTCAACGCTCAAGCCGACGACGACGGCGTCCACGAAAAGCTCCACAACAAAGTGAGCAGGCTCAGCAGCCAAAAGTCGCGGAAAGCAGTTCGCCGCTCAGGGGTCTCCTGGCCAAAGTACGTGAAATCTTCTCGCCGGGCAAGAAAGGCGCCAAAGCGTCGCCGGCGGCGACGCCCCGCAGTTCGCAGCAAGCCCAGCGTAAAGCAAAAGGCGGTGACAGCGGCGGCGCGCCAACGGATGACGAACGCGACAGCAAGAAGGACCAAGGTCGCAGCCGGCGCCGCTCGCCACGCCGCCCAGCCAAGACCGGTCCGGCCGTCGAGGACATTCCCAACCTTTTCAAGGTTGATCAGGAAATCCTCGTGCAAGTCACCAAAAGCCCCATCGGCACCAAGGGCGCGCGCGTCACCACCAACCTGAGCATACCCGGGCGTTATCTGGTTCTGCTGCCCAACTCATCCCACATCGGCATCTCCAAACGCGTTGAGGAACGGGAAGAGCGCGACCGTCTCCGCCAAATGATTCGCAGCCTCGAACTGCCGAAAAACATGGGCCTGATCTGCCGCACCGTCGGCGCCGGCCGCAAGCAGGAGCACTTTCAGCGCGACCTTGATTTGCTCCTTGAGTATTGGCGCAAGAGCGAACAAATCGCCGCCACTCAACGTGCCCCTGTTTGCGTCTATCAGGAACCTGACCTCGCCGAACGCGCACTCCGTGACTGCCTCACCGAAGACGTGGACGAAGTCGTCGTTGACAGCGAAGAGACCTACCAGCGCGCCACCGAACTCATCAAACGCTATAACCGGCAGGATTCCACTCGCGTCAAATTCTATCAGAATCCAACGCCCATTTTCCACTCCTACGGGCTCACCCAGCAGCTTGATGGCATCTTCAACCGCAAAGTGTCCCTACCCAGCGGCGGCTATATCTGCATTGACGAAACTGAAGCGCTCATCGCCATTGACGTCAACACCGGCAAAAGTCGCGGCGGCAAAGACCAGCCCGAGACCATTCTAGCCACCAACCTCGAAGCCGTCAAGGAAATCGCCCGCCAGCTCCGCCTTCGCAATCTCGGCGGCATCATCGTTCTTGATCTCATTGACATGCGGCAGAAAAAAGATCAGCAGACCGTCTTCAAGACCTTCAAGGACCTTCTTGCCGAAGACCGCGCCAGGACCAAAGTCTACCAACTGTCACCACTCGGACTGCTGGAAATGACTCGCCAGCGCGAACATGAAAGCATGGAAAGTGCCATCTTTGACAATTGCCCCTACTGCAAGGGCAGCGGCCTGGTCAAGTCCACCACCAGCATGAGCGTTGACATCCAACGCCGCCTCAACGAAATCCTCGCCCGCCGAAAGCCCGGCCAGAAACTCAAGATCACCGTGCATCCGCGCGTCGCCGACCGTCTCAACAACAACGACCGCAAGCTGGTTGACGGTCTGAAGCAGGACTACAGCTGCGAAATCAGTTTCCATGCCGACCAAAACCTCCATATTGAGGAATATCGCATCAGCGACGCGGTCTCCGGCCAAAACATCTAAATACCATGGCCGGCCGCCCGTAATAATGCGCGCGCCGGCCATTTTCACATAAGGAGAAGGCATCATGGCGCCACCCTTTGTTCACCTGCATGTTCACACCGATTTCAGCCTTCTTGACGGTACCGCCAGCTGCCAAGGCATCGCCGCCCTCGCCAAGGAATACGGCATGAGCGCCGTCGCCTGCACCGACCATGGCAACATGAGCGCCTGCGTGGAATTCGCCAAGGCGCTGAAGGCGGTCGGCGTCAAGCCCATCTTCGGCTGCGAGCTCTATGTCGCCCCCGGCGACTACAGCGTCATGGACAACAACATCCCGCACATCAAGGGCTTCCACCTCGTCTGTCTCGCCGAAACCTACGAAGGTTATGTCAATCTCTGTCACCTCAACGAAGAGGCATGGCTCAGGGGCTATTACTACAAGCCGCGCGTTGATAAAAAGCTCTTGCGCCAGTATCGCCAGGGCATTATTGCCCTCAGCGCTTGTCTCAGTGGCGAAATCGCCGTGCATTTCCAAGCGGGCAACGACCGCGCGGCCGAACAAGCCCTTGATGAGTACCTTGATATCTTTGGCAAAGACCATTTCTTCCTGGAAATTCAAGACCACGGCCTGCCTGAACAAAAATTCGTCAATGAAAAGATCATCGAATTAAGTCGCAGGCGTGGCGTCGGCCTCGTCCTTACCAACGACTCGCATTACTGTAAAAAGGAACAGGCCGAGGCACACGAGCTCTTTCTCTGCATCGGCACCGCCACCACCATCCACGACCCGAAACGCATGCGTTTCGGCAGCAACGAGTTCTATTTCAAGAGCCCCGAAGAAATGGCCCAGCTCTTCCCGGACATCCCTGAGGCCATGGCCAATACCGTCGCCATCGCCGAGCGCTGCAATGTTCACCTGCCCACCGTTTCCGAAGACAAGGCCAACCACTACCCCGAATACCCCGTGCCCGAAGGTGTCACTCGCCAGGACTACCTCCGCCAACAGTGCGTCAAGGGACTCAAACGGCGTTACGGCATTGACGCTGATAGCCCCGACCTCAGTGACGAGGACCGCGACAAAGTCAAGCGCATGGACTACGAGCTCAGCATCATCAACCAGACCGGCTTCACCAGCTACTTCCTGGTCGTCTGGGACTTCCTCGCTTACGCAGCCAAGATCGGCGTGCCTCTCGGCCCGGGGCGAGGCAGCGGCGCCGGCAGTCTCGTCGCCTACTGTCTGGGCATCACCCACATTGACCCGCTACGCTACGGCCTGCTCTTCGAACGCTTCCTCAACCCCGACCGCGTCAGCCCGCCTGACTTCGATATTGACCTCTGCGAACGCCGCCGTCACGAGGTCATTGAGTACGTCCGCGACAAATATGGCGCGGCCAACGTAGTGCAGATCGGCACCTTCGGCACCCTCAAGGCCAAGGCCGTCATCAAGGACGTCGCCCGCGCCCTCGGCCGCAGCGTCGAAGAGAGCAACCGCATCTGCAAACTCATTCCCGCCGACCCCAAAATGACCCTCCACAAGGCGCTCTACGGCGCGAAGAAGGACGGTGTCATCACCCCGCCCATCAAGGAGCTCGTGGAGCTCTACGAGAACAACCCCTGGGTGCAGGAAATCTGGAAGTTTGCCACCGTGCTGGAGGGTCTGAACCGCAATCAGTCCATCCACGCCGCCGGCGTCATTATCAGCGATGCGCCCGTAGCCAACGTCTGTCCCATTGCCAAGGGCGCCAATGATGAGCCCATTACCCAGTTTTCCGCAATCCCCTGCGAAGAGCTCGGCCTGCTCAAAATGGACTTCCTCGGCCTCAAAACCCTCACCATCATCCAAGACGCCCTGGACCTCATTGAGAAAAACACCGGCAAGCGCATTATCAGCAACGACATACCCATTGATGACAAGACGACCTACGATCTACTCAACCAAGGCAGCACCATTGCCGTGTTTCAACTCGAATCCGGCGGCATGCAGAACCTCTGCCGGCGTTTCCGCGTCAACCGCCTGGAAGACATCATCGCCCTCATCGCCCTCTATCGCCCCGGCCCAATGCAGTTCCTGGACGAATTCATCGGCCGCAAAATGGGCAACATCCCCGTTGATTACGACGTGCCGGCCATGAAGCCCATCCTCGAAGAAACCTATGGCATCATGCTCTACCAAGAGCAGGTCATGCAGGTCGTCCAAGCCGTCGCCGGCTTCTCCCTCGGCAATGCCGATATCCTCCGCCGCGCCATGGGCAAAAAAAGTGTTGAAGTCATGGTGCAGCAATTCGCACTCTTCCAAGAGGGCTGCCGCAAAAATGGCATTGACGACGTCATCAGCAAAAACATCTGGGATAAGATTCTCAAATTTGCTGGTTACGGCTTCAACAAATCCCACAGCGCCGCCTACGGCATGCTGTCCTATCGCACGGCTTGGCTGAAAGCGAACTACCCTGCTGAATTCATGGCCGCCGTGCTCACCAGTGAACTCAGCAACGCCGAAAAACTTTCCTTCTACCTCGCTGAATGTCGCGCGATGAACATCAGCATTCTGCCGCCGGACGTCAATATCTGCGACACCACCTTCTCCGTGGACGGCAGCAACATCCGCTTCGGCCTGGCGGCCATCAAGGGCGTCGGCGAAGCCGCCGTCGCCGGCATCATCAGCGCCCGCCAGAAGGGCGGCGCCTTCAAAGACCTCAGCGACTTCTGCGAGCGAGTGGACGGCCTCTCCAAGCGCCTGCTGGAAAGCCTGGTCAAAGCCGGCGCACTCGATTGCTTCGGCTTCCACCGCGCGCAGCTCGTCGCCATGATTGACGACGTCCTCGGCATCGCTCAGCAAGCTCAAAAGGACCGCAAGAGCGGCCAAGGCTCGCTCTTCGATCTGCTCGCGCCGGAAGAACGCAAGATCGCCGAACTGCCCGTGCCCAAGGTCACCCCCTGGGAATTGCGCGAGCTTCTGCGTTACGAGAAGGAACTGCTCGGCTTCTATGTCAGCGGTCACCCCATCTCCCAGGATCAGGCCACTATTGACGCCTATCAGCTTGACGACCTCAGCGATCTCACCCAGCTGTCCCCAGGCGCCATGGTCCGCGTCGGCGCCTATCTCAGCAACTACAGCCCCAAATTGACCAAAAAAGACAACAAGCCTTGGGCGATCCTCACCCTCGAAAGCCGCGAATCAACCGTGGAATGCCTGCTCTTCCCGGATTCCTATGAAAAGGTGCGTCAGCAGTATCCCGAGGCCTTGCAGCCCGAATCGGTCATCTTCGTCGAAGGCGAGCTCAGCCGGCGAGACGAAGAGGAGCCCCTCAAACTCCACGCCCAGAATATCATCCCCCTGGCCCGCGTGCAGGAACTCTACACCCAAGAAATACACATCAGGCTCTATGAAGAGGAGCTCAACAAAGAACGCATGCAGGACATCGCCGCCGTCTGTCGGCGCTTCCCCGGCAATACCCAGCTGATCTTCTGCCTGGTCTGCGCCAATGGCAATATCATTTACCTCCAGAACGAACAGATGAATATCCAGTTCTCGCCGGAATTCCAAGCC
>JAAZKQ010000137.1 GCA_012799755.1 Lentisphaerota bacterium
AGTGGTTGCATTTGTCAGGCATCCAGTGGTGCCCCCCACGGGGCACTACTTTTGGGAGGGTGCCCATCCCCAGGCTGAAGCCTGGAGTTAAGCATGGTTAAGCGCCTACGGCGCAAATATATGCACAAGTGATTTTTTGGTGGCCCATTGAATCGGCAATATGCAATATGTAGTGACAGAAAGCGATATTTGACAGCGCACACCGGAATCATAACTATCCCAAGAGATCATCCCAACAACGGCAGCCTGAAGGCTTGCAGGTGTTCATCACAAAATTTCACACATTAACAATTCCGGCGTGCCGCGCTTTACTTTTTCTTGGTGGCGTTATCGGCTTTGAACATGGGGAAGCAGGTGAAGGTCTCGGTTTGCAATTCGTAGTAGGGCTGCACCTTGTAGCCTGGGCTGCCCTTGATGGTGAAATGCAGGGGCTTTTTGCCGGCTTTGAGGCGGCCGATGAGCTCGGCGGCTTTGCCGGGCAGGACGATGCCCTTGTCGTGATTGCGTTTGCCGACGACGGCCATGAGCAGCGGTCCGTAGGTGTAGGCGCAGCGATCAAAGCCCTCGACGGCGTTGTCACCCTTGTAGGGAATGGCGGCGAAGCCCATGGGGATGTCGAAGCTGATGACGTCGCCTTCCCGCCATTGGCGGTAGAGTACTTCGTAGCTGCCGGGCTTGCCGGTGCAGAGTTTTTTGCCGTTGAGTTTGATGGGCATGTCGGCGGTGGCGTAGCGCGGAATGCGCAGACGGAGGGTGAATTCCTGCGGTTGCGCCATGCTGAAGCGCAGGGTGACCTTGCCGTCGTTGGGGAAGTCGCTTTCCTGGTCAACGGTGATGAGCTGCTGGGCGCTTTCCCATTGCAGTTGCGAAGCGGCATAGAGGTCGCAGCTCAGCGTGTCTTTGGTCATGGAGTAGAGATATTCGGGCAGTGAGCCGAAGATGCGGGTGCCGACGCCGGAGCAGCAGTGGTTGGGGCGCACGGGGGCTGCCTTCGTATCATCAAGGTAGGCAAAGTAACGGATGTCCACATCGCCATTCTGGTTGGCGATGGCGATGTTGTAGAGACTCTGCTCGAGTTCGAAGACGTAGCGTTCTTCGTCGGGGAAGAGGCGGTGCAGACGCTGATTGAGGTGCATCCAGAAGGACGAGCAGCACAGCTCGTTGTATCTGTAGTTCTTGTAGAAGTAGTTGCAGCCGGGATGGGCATCGGGCGATGCCTCGCACATGACGATGCCGCCGCCGGGATGCTGCCAGTCCCGCACATAGAGCTCCCAGCAGCCCTTGACCGCGTTGAGCAGGTAGGGCGCGCCAAAGAAGCGATAGAGGTCGAGGTAGCCTTCGAATGCCTCCAATTCGCTGCCGTGGGGATGGGGTTCGTGGCCGGGCTGGCGACGGATGTGCACGGCGTCGCGCTCGCGAGCGATGAATTGCGCCAGGCGCCAGGTCTCTTCGTAATATTCCCGGCAGATGTGCATGTCCTGCGGACAACCGATTTCGGTGACGAAGACGCTTGGCGAGGCGACGACGCCTTGGAAAGCCAGTTCCAAGTACTTGATGACCGGCAGGTCTGGGCAGCGGTTGAACCAGTCCTGCCAGCGGCGCAGCAGCGGGAAAGCGCGCTTGTCGCCACCGCGGGCGGCGGCGATCAGGCCGTAGGTCAACCAGATGCGGACATAATGCGGGTATTCCTTGAAGGCAAAATTGTTCTTGTCGAAGGGCATGAGCCAGCCATCGTCTTCGGCCGCTTCGCTAATGAAGTCAATGACCTCGCTGACGCCTTTGCGTAGGCCCTTGTGTTCTTCCCAGCGCAGGGCATTGCCGGCGCCCATGAGGTACTGCGATGCGGTCTGTCCTTTGAGATTGTCTTCGAAGTGTCCGCTGTAGCGTTCGGCCTTGGGTGTGCGCCCCTGCTTGATGTCGAACCAGTAGCGCATGCGGTCCATATCCAGGCGTTTGAGATTGAACTGGACATTGTTGTCAAAGACCTTGCGGAAGAGTCCGCCGGTGAGTTTGACGCCATGGAGGGGGGTGAAGAGTTGGTCTGGTACGGCCATGCGGGCATTGTAGTCAAAGTACTGAGCCATGTGCGTTCTCCTTGTTCACTGTGGGTGGGCTGAGGAATAAGCAACGATGAAATGGTCTGGGCGCAGTGTGCGTTCCAACCTACACTTATTGTTTGAGTCGCCATTCGGCGGGGGTGCGGATAATGGGCCGCTCGCCATCAAATTGTATGGGCAGCCAGATATAGCGGCCGTCAATCGCGTTTTCGGGTGTCCAGCGGTCGGCCATGAAGATGTACTGATCCTTGGGCAGGGGCAGGACGAAGGTGCTTTGGCTTTGATAGGTGGTGTCGCCGCCTTCATCGCAGGCGGGATTGCCGAGCTCCCGCCAGGGACCGAAGAGCGAGTCGGCGACGGCCGACCGGGCGGGATTGGGACGCCAGCCGGTGCAGCCTGAGCCGATGAAGTAGTACTTGCCCTGGCGCTTGAAGATGCAGGGCGCCTCCATGTAGCGGTTGACAAAGACGCGGCAGAAGCGGCCGGTGTAGTCGAGGAGGTCGGGAGTGAGCTCGGCAATGTGGGTGGTACTGTTCATTTCCGAGGAATAGACCTGGTAGGGCGTGCCGTCATCGTCAACGAAGACGCCTAAATCCCGGGATTCCTGGCCGCGCTCAATGCAGGCGCCGAGGAGGTTGGCTTTGCCGGCGTGCTCCCGGATGGCTTTGCCGCCCCGTGCGTAGATTTCTTTGGCTTGTCTGATGGATTCAGGAGCTTTGAGTTCCGGCGGGGTGTTCACCGGCCAGTGACCAGGAACGGGCCGCTGAATGTGGTGAAAGGTGAAAGGGCCAAGCGGCTGTTCAGCAAGCGCAAAGCCGATGGCAGCATCGTCATAACGTTTGTCGGACTCGAAATGGAAGTGCATGACAAACTGGCCTGTCGTGCGTGAGCGGAGGACTTTGGGGCGTTCGAGGATGCAGCCAGTGGGCAATTCGGGTATGCGGTTGTCACGGATGTCCAAGGCGATGCCGCCATCGCGCCAATTATAGAGGTCTTCGGAGACATAGACGTGGACGCCGACTTGCGCGGTATTGCCGGTCGTGCCCTCAATTTTGTGTTCACCATACCAGTAGTAGGAGCCGTTGTGCTGAAGAATACCGCCGCCGTGGGCGTTGATGTGTACGCCGCGATCATCAGGCCAGAGCTCGCCGGGGATAAAGGAACTGCGCATGGTCGGTGTCATCCTGGTGCTGGGTGGGGATGGACAAGGGAAACACGCTGCACGGAAAGGAAAGACCTTGACGGTCAAGAAGCTATCGTGTAGTAACGGGCTTTTCAACTGCAAAGACGTAAAATGTCGGCGCGATCTTATAGCCGGTCACCCATTGATAAAGTAGACGGGGTGGACATTGTGGACATTGTGGACATTGTAGACAGAGTGGACAGAGTGGACAGAGTGGACATTGTGGACAGAGTGGACAGAGTGGACAGAGTGGACAGAGTGGACAGAGTAGACAGAGTGGACAGAGTAGACAGAGTGGGCAGAGTGGACAGAGTGGGCAGAGTGGATCGAGAGGGTCGA
>JAAZKQ010000138.1 GCA_012799755.1 Lentisphaerota bacterium
CCTGCGTGTGCTTGGGTTTTTCGTTTGCGGGGTCATGTGCCGCTGCGGGCTGCAAGCCCACAGCACGGTTGGCGCCGGCGTGTGCTTGGGTTTTTCGTTTGCGGGGTCATGTGCCGCTGCGGGCTGCAAGCCCGCAGCACAGTTGGGAAACAGGCGTGCTTGGTGCCGCAGAACGGACAGGAAACAGGTGCTTGTCCACAATGTCCACCTAGTCCACAATGTCCACAAAGGTCAGCGCGGGTCCTCCCTCCTGGCAAATTATTAGCGTAACGGCCGACAGCCGCTACATTATATGTTTCATGTTATTGCTTTCACCTAAGCGCAGCGCGAGGCTATGTTCGCGCCGCAGCCCTTCACTTTCGCAAGGAAAGACAGCCATGTCCGATGATCAGATGCCCCGCCCGGAGGAGACAGGTAGCAGCCCTGGGGAAGACATGTTCCTCATCCGCCGTCAGAAAGCTGAAAAAATCGCCCAGAGTGGTAAAAGCCCCTTCGGCCGGGCCGTCAGCGGGCTACAAGACTGCCCGAGTGTCAAAAAGGCTTTCGCCGCCCTGCCTGAAGGCGACACTCTCAAGGCCAAAATCGCCGGTCGTCTCACCGCCAAGCGGGTTATGGGCAAGTCGCTTTTCGCCAACATCAAGGATCAGGACGGCTTCATGCAGCTCTACGTCCAGAAAAATGTCGTTGGCGACGACCGTTATGAGCAATTCAAAGACTTGGACATCGGCGACATCATCTGCGCCGAGGGCGAGATCTTTGTCACCCGCACCGGCGAAGTCAGCCTTCGCGTCGAGTCTTTCGAACTGCTCAGCAAGGCCCTGCGCCCCCTGCCGGAAAAATGGCACGGCCTCTCCGATACGGAGCAACGCTATCGCCAACGCTATCTTGACCTGATCAGCAACGACGAGGTTCGTCGCAGCTTCCAGCTGCGCAGCCGTATCATCCAAGAAATGCGCGACTATCTCTGCAAGCGCGGTTTCATGGAAGTGGAAACGCCCATGATGCAGCCCCTCGCCGGCGGCGCCGCCGCCCGGCCCTTCAAGACCTACTACAACGCCTTGAACTGCACCATGTATCTGCGCATCGCCACCGAGCTGTATCTCAAGCGCCTCATCGTCGGCGGCTATGAAAAAGTCTTCGAAATCGGCCGCAACTTCCGCAACGAAGGCATGGACCGCCGCCATAATCCCGAATTCACTGTCCTGGAACTCTACGAAGCCTACTCCGACTGCCGCGGCATGATGGCCATCATTGAGGACATGATCTGCCATATCGCCACCGTCGTCTTCGACACCCTCAGCTTCCCCCGCAAGGACGGCGTGAGCATCAATCTCAGCCGTCCCTGGCGCGTCGTCACCTATCATGATCTCTTGCGCGAAAAAATGGGCGCGGACTGGTTTGAACTCGACCTCGCCACCATGCGGGACAAGGCCCGCGCCCTCGGTCTGAGCATTCCCGACGCCATGAACGCGCTGGAAATCACCCATGAAGTGTACGACAAAACCATTGAAAACACACTCATCCAGCCGACTTTCGTCACCCGTCTGCCGGCTTATCTCGTGCCTTTGGCCAAGCATTGCGAGGACAATCCCGAACTGGTTGATGTCTACGAACTGATCATCAACGGCCAGGAACTCTCGCCCGGCTACTCCGAACTCAATGACCCCATCGAACAACGCGCCCGCTTTGACGAGCAGCTTATCGGTCGCGGCGATATCGAAGGCGAAGTCAACCGCATTGACGAGGACTTCCTCACCGCTCTCGAACACGGCATGCCCCCCACCGGCGGTCTCGGCCTCGGTATTGATCGGCTGGTCATGCTCCTCACCGGTGAGCCATCCATCCGTGATGTCATCCTCTTCCCGCAAATGCGCCCGTTGGCTTAGCCGTTCTTAAGAACGTCACTCCGCCGCCGCTTCCCGGTCGGCGGGCCATCCCATCAGCAGCAGAGCAGGATCATCCATGCCAAAACTTATCATCCAAGAGGGCTACAAACTCTCCGGCGAATTCATTATCCCAGAGGGCGAATCCTTCATCGGCCGCAACCCCGACGTCGCTTTGCGCCTGGAGCACAATGGCATCTCCCGCGTACACTGCCGCATCCAGAATGAGAACGACGTGGTTACCTTGGAGGACATGAACAGCCGCAACGGCACCTTCGTCAACGGCCAGCCCATCTCCAGCCCCGTGCAACTCAAACATCTTGACCATATCCAGATTGACGAAGTGCTGCTGGTCTTTTCCGCCGCCGACATCAAGGTCACTGACAAGGCCGAACTGGACCGCGAGCAGGGCCCCCGCAGCAGCAAACTCGCCTTCGTCAATGACGTGGTCACGGCCATCAAAGACAACATGGCCAAAGTCATCCAAGGCAAAGACGATGTGATCCTCAAGGTGCTCATCGCACTCATCAGCGATGGGCACGTCCTTCTTGAGGACGTCCCCGGCGTCGGCAAAACCAAGCTGGCCCAGGCCCTGGCCAAATCTATCCGCACCGACTTCAAACGCATCCAATTCACGCCGGATATGCTCCCTAATGACGTCACCGGCGTCAGCGTCTATGACGAAAGCATCCGCCGCTTCGTCTTCATGCCCGGACCGGTCTTTTCCAACGTCGTCCTGGCTGACGAAATCAACCGCGGCACGCCCCGGGTACAATCCAGCCTGCTCGAATGCATGTCCGAGTCCATGGTCACCGTTGACGGCAGCGCCCACATCCTGCGCAAGCCCTTCTTCGTTATCGCCACCCAGAACCCGGTGGACTTCCATGGCACCTACCCGCTGCCCGAAGCCCAGCTCGACCGCTTCATCATGCGCTTGCGCATGGGCTACCCGGAAACCGACATTGAAAAGGACATCCTAGCCAGCCAAGCCGAAATCAATCCCCTCAACACCATTTCCCATGTCAGCGAAGGGTCGGACATTTTGCACTGCCAGGCACTCATCCGCTCGGTCTTCGTCTCCGAACCCGTCCGCGACTACATTGTCACCATTGTTGACGAAACCCGCAAACATCCCGCTTTCAGCTACGGCTGCAGCCCCCGCGCGTCCCTGGCGCTAATGCGAGCCAGCCAGACCCTCGCCGCCATCAATGGCCGGGACCACGTTCTCCCCCGCGATATCCGCGAACTGGCCACAACCGTCCTCGCCCACCGCCTGCCGCTCAAACTCCAGGCGCGCTCAGAATGGCCTTCGGCAGCCCATGTGCTGGATGCCATCCTCGACAATCTGCCGCTGGCCCGCTGGGAAAATGCCCGGGGGCTGCAACACGACATGGATGCCTGAAAATAGCCGCCGGCAACGGCGCGGCAGCAGCACGCAGTCGGCTGCCGCCGAAGGCCGACGCCCCGGCGCCCTGCCAAGCCCCAAGGAGAAATCACCGTGCTGCACATGATATGGCCAACTCCGCGCGGCTGGGCGATCGGCATCAGTGGTGTGATCTGGCTGCTCGTCGCCATGATCAACCACACGCTCTTCGCCCTGCTCTTCGCTTGGGCGGCACTGGCGCTGACACTGGTCAGCTTCTGTTGCGCACTTTTCTCCCTGCAAGGGCTGCACATCAGTCGTGCACCGGCCAGCGACGCCTGCGTCGGCCAAATGCTTTCCCTGCCCCTGCAGATCGAAAACAGCCGCCGGCGCCGCCGACAACCCCTCGTCATCATCGAAAACCTGCCCTTCACCAATGAGAAGAGCCATTATGCCGTCCTTCCCCCCATGGCAGGCAAAAGCAGTCGTGTTTTTGACCGCAAGGTCCTCGCAGTGAAGCGTGGCGAGTTCAAGCTCAATCACGTCATCCTCCGTGGCGGCGATCCGGCCGGGCTCTTCTACCGCGAACGGCGCTTCAAACTCCCGGCGGCGCTGGTCGTTTATCCGCCCATTGAACAGCTGCAAGACCTGCTGCTACATCAAAACGAGGCCCTTCACACCGCTACCGGCATGCCCCTCAGCGCCGCCGGCAACAGCCAGGACTTCTACGGCGTCCGCGAATACACCCACAGCGACGGCATGCGCTACATCCATTGGCGCAGCAGCGCCCGTTGCGGCAAGTTCATGGTCAAGGAGTTCGAGCGCAACGCCGTCATGTCCGTCGCCGTCATCCTTGATGCGCAGGAACTCGCAGTCAGCGGCGGCGACTGGTCGAACCTCGAATACCTCATCCGCGCGGCAGCCAGCATCTGTCAGTATTGCTCAGAGCTGCACTGCAGCTTCGCCTTCGCCGCCGGCGGCAGCAGGCCAATCCTCGTCATGCCCCAACTTGCCGCCGCTGTCAAAGCTGAAGTCATGTACGACCTCGCCACCCTCCAGCCCGGAAAACAGCAAGTGCAGCAACTCATTGACGAATGGGTCCGTGCCCTGCCCCGCAATACCGTCATCTTCGCCTTGAGCCTCAGTGACAAGATGCCCCTGCGCGATACCTTTGAAAGCCTCCAAGAACGCGGCATGGACCTGCGCTGGTATACCGCCCGCAAAAGAGACTTTGAGCCCGCAGACGGCAAAAAATCCAAGCCGGCGCGCCGCGGCGGCCGCGACAGCGATGACGACGCCCCAGTGCCTGTCGGCAGCATTCTCACGCCGACCTTTCTCCAGCCGGCCATGGGCATCAAACAGGCCTTCAGCAGCTCGAATTAACGTATAAAGCAACGCACTATGGACAACAAGCAGCATGAATTGACTTGGTCTCTGCAAGTCAGTTACCTCGCCATGTTCCTGGCCGGCATGGCCTGCGGTCTCTGGCAGAAAGGCCACGTCAAGCTCACCGTGGCCCTTCTTGCCGCCGGCCTGCCTCTGTTGCTGCTGTCGCGCATTCCTTTCCGCTGGTTCCCCGGTTGGTTGCGGCAAATCGGCCAGCTTATCATCGGCGCCCTCGCCTTCGCCTGGATTTACTTCCGCCTGCCCCAGACCACGGCAGACATCGCTCTCGTCGAAACCGGCGCCATCATCACCTCAGCGCTGTTTCTCGGCGGTATCCTCCGGGAGCACTCACTCATGGCGCTGATCTGCATTGTCATGGCGGGCTATGGCGGTCTCACCCCGGGGCGACCGATCTTCTTGCCGAGCTTCCTGGCCACCATCGGCATGGGCATCCTTATCCTCTATCAGACGCGCACGCTCATGCTCACCCACCTGGGCAACAAACATCGCGTCCCGCGCATCCCCCACCATATCGGCAACTGGTTCTACCGCGCCGGCCACTTTGTCTTCGTCTTTCTGCTTGCCTTTATCTTTCTCACCCAACTTCCCCAGAACAAGCGCATCCGCAGCCGCGGCCTTATCCCCGTTTCCTATCATTCCGAAGAAGACCTGCTCTTCCCGGAATTGTGGGGCCGCTGGTCCGCCCCCATCCGCCAGATGCTTAGCGACAGCCCAAAGGCCAAGGAGGAAAGCGACGGCACCAAAAAGCCCACCCCAACTGAAAAAAAATCCCTCGCCGAACTTAAAAACAGCGATTTGCGCTCCTTTGACGCGCGCACCGGCGATGGCAAGGGCGCCAGCATCGGCAGCGATCTGGTCTTCCGCGCCTACACCCCCGCCAAACTCTATTGGGTCATGCAAATATACGACACCTATAACGGCGAAAAATGGACCCAATCCCGAATCCTCCTTAGTGGCCGCGGCGGCGCGGACAACTATGAGCCGCGACAGTACGCCGAAGTCGTCCAATCCATCGCCATCGAAAAGCCCCTCTCGCTGCGCCTGCCCTACGCGCATCGCCTGCAGCAGGCCATGTATCGTGACCAGTCCATCGGCAGCGTCGGCAACCCCACCGCCGCCATACTGCAACGACCGGATGCCGTCAGCCTCATGCTCAAGACCAAGAACCTCATGGAACCGCCTTGGCACTACCGCGTACAGTCCTGCGTACCGCTGCCGGACCTCCGCCCCGATCCGCGCCCATGGCTGGAACCCGCCCATAACTTCGGCTGGAACTACCGCGCCCTGCCGCAGCGACTCGTGTCCAAGCGGCTGCGCCAGCTCGCGCTTGACCTCACCGAAAATGCCCTCACCCCCATGGACAAGGCCAACACCCTCCGCGATTACCTGCGCAACAACTTCCGCTACACCCTCGAACCGGCCCCCATACCGCCGGACCACGAGATCGTTGACTTCTTTCTCTTCGAGAGCCGCGAAGGCTACTGTCAGCACTTCGCCCAGGCACTCGTCGTACTC
>JAAZKQ010000015.1 GCA_012799755.1 Lentisphaerota bacterium
AAGGCATGATCCCATTGGATTGGACAACCGGGACGCCCGGGACCGCGGGGAAAGACACATTGGCCCCAGGGGACTGGTTGGCCGACGCCGGGGACTCCTGGAGGACAACACTATCAACGGTTCCTATGAAACACTCTATGGCTTCGCTCAGACAAAGACTGACCGCTTACTTGTTAATGGTCCAAAAGGGCGGGGATTCGGGCTAAGAGGCGGGGGGATTGTTATATTAAGGGATTTACGCCGCCTTGCCCCATAAACTGCGTTTGCGACCGCGTGTGGACATTGGGTGCTTGGTTGAGGATCACAGGAGACGGCATTTTGGAAAAGAGCAGTAAAGGCGCTTCGCGCTACACGGTTGGAATTGATCTTGGCACGACAAATTGTGTTTTGTCGTATGTTGACGGTGACGATGTGTCTGCGGGCCTGCAAGTCCTGGCCATTCCACAGCTGATTGCGGCGGGTGAGATTGCAGCCTTGCCGCGCTTGGCATCCTACATTTATCTGCCTGCCGGCAGCGGTGAAAGCAAGGATTTGAACGCCCTGCCTTGGCAGAAGGAAGCGAGCGCATATCTGGTTGGCGAGTACGCGCGCCAGATGGGGAGCAAGACACCCTCGCGGGTGATATCGTCAGCGAAATCCTGGCTCTGTTCGAGCGACGTTGACCCGCGCAGCGACTGTCTGCCGATTGCCGCGGAAGACCCGGCGGAGCAGTTATCGCCGGTGATGGCGACGCAGTTGATTCTGGAGCACCTGCGGGACGCCTGGAACTATTGCGTGGCCAAGGGTGACAAGAAATTGTTCCTGCAGAATCAGGAACTGATCATCACCGTGCCGGCCTCCTTTGAGCCCATGGCTCGCGATTTGACCGTGGAAGCGGCCACTGCCGCTGGGCTGACTTTTAGCTTGCTGGAGGAGCCGCAGGCGGCCTTCTACTCGTGGTTGTCGGATCATGAAGACAGCTGGCGGAAGATCATCCAGCCTGGCGACGTGGTGTTGGTTTGCGACATTGGCGGCGGCACCAGCGACTTCAGTTTGATCATTGCCGACGACAGCGACGGCGAATTGGCATTGCAACGCCTGGCGGTTGGCGAGCACACGCTCTTAGGTGGCGACAATATGGATTTGACCTTGGCCTACGCAATAGCCGCCAAGCTGAAGAAGGAGAAAGGGCTGAGTCTGACGGCGCATCAGATCAGCGGTCTGGTCCACGCTTGTCGGCAGGCCAAGGAGCATTTTGGCGGCGGCGCCCAAGAGCCTTTCCCGCTGACCGTGCTGGGCCGGGGCACGGGCGTGGTTGCGGGCACGATCAGCACGACATTGAGCCGGGATGAATGGGAAGCGATGCTCCTGGAGGGGTTTTTCCCGTCCTGCGCTATTGATGAGAGCTTGGCCGGCGGGGCTCAGTCGGGCCTGCGCGGCGTGGGTTTGCGCTACGCGGCTGATCCGGCATTTACCCGCCATCTGGCGAATTTTCTGAATCTGCACAGCTTCCGCGATGCCGACGGGCGGCCCATCCTGCCGACGCTGCTGCTGTTTAATGGTGGCGTTGCCAAGGCGAGCGCATTTCGCGAGAAATTGGTTGAGGCTTTGGCCGACTGGCGCGGCGCCGGCGCGCCAAAAATACAGGAGCTGGCGCAACGGGACAGTGACATGGCCGTCGCGCGCGGCGCGGCCTGGTTGGGGCATATTCGCCGTAGTGGCGGTATTCGCATCAAGGCGGGCAGCGCCCGGGCCTTCTATATCGGCGTGGAAGCGCCGATGCCGGCCGTGCCGGGCTTCACGCCGCCGCAGGAGGCACTCTGTGTTGTCAATTACGGCCTGGAAGAGGGCAGCGAAGTGGATATTGCCGCAGGCGGCTTGGCCCTTGTCGTCGGCGAGCCGACGCAATTCCGGTTCTATGCCAGCACCACGCGGCAGCAAGACGCCGTGGGGGACCGGCTGAGCGATTGGCAGGATGGCGAATTGACCGAATTGCCGCCATTACAGGCGACGTTGCCCTATGAAGACGATAACAAGAAAGCCGGCGCGATGGTCCCCGTCAGATTACGGGCTGTGTTGACTGACATCGGCACGGTGCAGTTGTGGTGCGATGAGCTAAAGGGCAAGGGCAGTTGGAAACTCGAAGTTGATCTGCGTCAACAGGAGGACAAGGAGTCCTGATCTTCAGCTGGGAATACGGACGGCATGTGGGCGGCGTTTGGGTGGGCGGCACGGCAAGGAAAGTCAGCCCTGCCAGGTAGAGAGCAGGGTGGCAAGCGGGCAGAGGATGCCGGGCGTCGTGCTTGGGTTTTCGTTTGCGTGGTCATGTCACGCTGCGGGCTGCAAGCCCACAGCACGGTTTACGTATGGGTGTGCTTGGGGTTTTCGCTTGCGTGGTCATGTGCCGCTGCGGGCTG
>JAAZKQ010000139.1 GCA_012799755.1 Lentisphaerota bacterium
CGGCTGGCAAGGCTGGCACCGCGCCGGCAGCTACACCGCCTTCACCATCATGCTGCTTTACTCCGGCCGGCACTACTACCTCGGCGTCCTCAAAGAAGCCCTCTTCCTCGGTAGGCTCAGATTGCGCCGCTACACGCCGGAAGTCTCCAGCGCGGGTCGCAGCGCCCCCGGCGCCGCCACCGCCATGCGTATTTTCATGCTCAGCTGTCTGGGCCTCTTCCTGCTCACCGTGCGTCTGGGCCTGAGCTGGCCCATCGCCATCGGCGTCATCGCCCTCATGCTCATGACCTTCCTCGTCGTCGCCCGCATCAGCGCCGAAACCGGCATGTTCTTCATCCAGCCCGGCTGGCAACCCTTCGGCGCCCTCATGGCCCTCTTCGGCGCTTTCGCCCTCGGCCCAACGGCAATCGTCATTTCTGCGCTCTTCTGCGCAGTGCTCTGCATTGATTAATGCCAACCGCTGCTGCCCTACCTCATCAACGGCCTCAAACTAGGCGATAGGACCCGCATCAGCCCCGTCACCATGACCCGCGCCGTTCTGGTCACCTATCTCATCGGCATCCTGGTCGCCGTCTTCACGGTCATCATCGTCTCCTACGACTTCGGTACCCCCGTGCAGTATCACTGGTCTTACCAGCGCATGCCGACCCTGCCCTTCCGCGCCGCCGAGCCGACCCTCCTTCAACTCAAAGCCGTTGGCACCCTCGAAGCCTCCGAAGCCCTGACCGGCTGGCAGCGCATCCTCGCCATCAAGCCCGTCCCAGCCTTCCTCTGGGCCGCCGGCATGGGCTTCATCGGCGTCCTCCTTTTCAGCGTCCTCCGCCTCCGCCTGCGCTGGTGGCCCCTCCACCCATGCATGTTTCTTATTTGGGCGACCTACCCCATCACCGTCATGTCACACGCCATCCTCTTCGGCTGGCTGATCAAAAAACTTTGCGTGCGCTTCGGCGGCAACCGTCTCGTCCTCAAACTCAAGCCGCTGGCCGTCGGCGTCATCGCTGCCGACATTGTCGGCGCCCTCATCTTCATGATCGCCGGCGCCCTATACTTCTTCGTCACTGGTAATCAGCCAAAGTCGTACCGCTACTTCCCACGCTGAGGCTATCAGCGGCCGCACTGCGGCGCCGGAAAACACGACCCGCCGCCCTCCCCACATCACCTGTTCCCCAGCCGTGCTGCGGGCTTGCAGCCCGCAGCGTCGCATGACCCCGCAAACGGCCAGTGCGTGCCCGGTATTTTTAGGTCGCCCCTACAGGGCTCATTTCGGGTGGGGCCTCACCCAGGGCGACGCGCCCTGCGGGCGCTTGCCCTGGGCTATCTTAGGCCGCGCTTTCAGCGCTGAAGACAAAAGCCCGCAGCGTCACACGCCCCCCGCAAACCGCCCTCCCCACATCACCTGTTCCCCGGCCGTGCTGCGGGCTTGCAGCCCGCAGCGTCACATGACCCCGCAAACGGCAACCAAGCGCCCATTCCCTCCGCACTCAACTCTTACAGATACCCCGACCCATCAGGTTTGGCCAGGATATTGGTGAAATCGGCGCCGGGGCCAACGGCGGCCTTGAAGGTGCCGATGGTGGCGCTGAGGACATGGCCGTCGAGGAAGAGCGAGTTGTTGGAACCGTTATGGCGGAAGACGATGCCGCGGTTGCCGGAGTACACGCAGTAGGCGGACATCCCGGAGAAAGCAGTAACGCTGGTGAAGAAGATCGAATCGAAGACGTATGGATAACTGCTGGGTTGGGTAGCCTTGATCTGGCTAATGCAAGCAGCGATCTCGTCTTGGCTCGAGCCGACGACGCGGACGGTCTTGGTTATACAGGGGTTGCCCTGGTTAGCCTCCCAGGCGCTGCCGAAAAGCGTTGTATTGTAGCGCTGGCCGTAGGTATTGGCGGTGTGCAGGGGTGACGGCGTGGCACTGGGACAGTAGTAGGTCTTGTCCAGAGTCTTTGTGCCGGTGAGGCCGTAAACGAGGCAGACGGCCCAGTGGTTGACGTTTTGGCCGAAGGTGAATTTGACCGGAATATTATCCTCGTTGTCACCGGCATAGAGAGCGCACTGCACACCGATTTGCTTCAGGTTGCTGGCGCAGGAGATGGCTCGCGCTTTCTCGCGCGCCTTGGAGAGCGCCGGCAGCAGCATGGCCGCCAAGATGGCGATGATGGCTATCACAACAAGCAGTTCAATGAGGGTGAAGAAGCGTTTCATGGTTTGTTTCCCTTTCGCAGGTTTGCGGTGACTATACGCTCAGCTTAATCCTATTATGATTATGAGAGGCACCAGTCATTATACCACATTTTCGTCATGCCAACAAGAAGCGGCAAACACCTGGGTAAAAAAACTGCGTAAGCGGTCACCGATTGATAATTGTTGTTCCCGCAAGCTACTATGGACAATATGGACAATATGGACAGTATGGACGGCGGGGGAGAAGGTGTTGTCGTCCATCGTGTCCATGTTGCGCCGTAGGCGCTTAACCATGCTTAACCCCAGCCTTCAGGCTGGGGTGGCGAGCTCCCCATGAGGTAGTGCCTTGTAAAGGCACAACAGCAGAAGAAGACCACCGGTGCGACCGGTATCAACGGCTGACCGGTTACAGCGCCACCGGCAATCACTCAGCGTTGTCCCCGCAAACGAAACACCGTGCCCCTGTCATCCCTGGCCGCGAAGCGGCGATTACTCGCGTCGGCGCCATTGCTGGTGGTAGTAGCGAATGGCATTGACGATGAACTGCTGGCGATCTTTGCGTCCCGGGAGGATGACTTTCACCTCGGGAGACGTGCCCTCCAGGACGAGCCAATAGCTGGTCCCGCCCCTGATGTGGCGGAGGGTGTGGGTATGGATGCGGGTCAGATCCTTCCAAGTGAAGCGCCAACGTTTGCCAAAACATCCAACGCCATTGAATCCGCTGCCGCCGTTCTCATCCAGGCGCCATTCCTGGCGTCCGAAAATCATATAGATGGTGATTCCCACCAAGACGGCAGTGACGAGCAGGACGATAATGCCGAACGGCAACTGGAACAGATCGAAGCGCCTCGGGATGATCTGGCTGGAATAGGTATCTGTAATGATCTGGCTGCAATGGGTGTTGTATATATTCATGCCGCTCCATAACAATATCGCTGTGGAAGGGCCGAGAAGCCACGCAAGTTTGGAGCGCAAGGTCGTGCCGATGACGATCTCCTCGCCCTCCTGGCGCAACCAAGTCCCGGGCGGCGGACGGCGCAGCAGGTCTTGGTTGATCTCGTCCTCCACGACACATATGGAAGCCCGATTCGCTCGACCGCACTCCGGGCACAAAGCCAGGTCGGTGGCGACGTTGACGGCTTCAGGCGGCAGGGCGTTGCCGCAATGCGGGCAGAGCATTTTCATGGTGCTGTCTTCATGGATAGGCTGCACATGAATTAGGTGACTGTGGTCGGCAAGACACAAGGTAATCATCCAATCGGCAAGCGCAACAAATGGCGGGCAATCGGTAGTAACCAAATCAACCATTGTTGGGGGGGGGGAAAAGTATGGGACATATGCGACCAATGCTCTTCACATAAGAGCCAATATAGATCTTGACGAATGTTCAACTCATATAAGAGCCATTGATGTCCGCGTCGGCAAGGCACGCTGAAGGCGTGCCACATACTA
>JAAZKQ010000140.1 GCA_012799755.1 Lentisphaerota bacterium
AAGCCGCCGCAATTCGGCCTCTCTTACCTGCACCTGCAAACCCTGGCCACCTCCCACGAGCCCCAGGGCTGCTTTATCAAATCCCTCCACAAGGTTTGAAACTACCACCACGCTACAGTCCCGCATAATAAACCCGCTCCGCTGGAACGTTTACCCAAAAAGGTAACCGGTCACCCATTGATATGTGTTGTCCTCCAGGAGTCCCCGGCGTCGGCCAAGCAGTCCCCTGGGCCAAGGTGTCATTCCTCGCGGTCTCGGGCGTCCCGCTTGTCCAATCCATGGGAACATGCCTTATGAGTCCTGAGTCCTCGCTCCAGCGCCGTTGCCAATGAGTCCAAGCGGTCTCAGGGTCCCCTGGGAACGGCCAATTATCAAACGGCAACCGCTTATCGAAAAGGATTTCGCCGACGCTAGCCAAGATAGCAAATCAGCAGCAGCAGGCTAGATTATGGCTTATCTCACCGGCGTCGCCTAGTAGCGGTTCTTGCTTTCAACGCCGCAGACGCCCTGTTTGTTTCCAGCGAAAGAACTCCCCCATGATAAAAAAAAGCGCCTGCATTTTTGTCGTTCTCTGTTGCCTTGCCGTACAGACCTTTGCCCAAGGCAGCTTCGGTGACGCCTTGCTGGCCATCGTCGGCGATGAGGTCATCACCGCTCTTGATGTCCAAATGCGCTCTGCCAGCGGAGAAAAAAGACTCCAGCAGCAATTCGCCGGCGATGAACTCCGCAAACGCATTATCGCCTTGCGTAAACAAATCCTTGATGACATGATTGATCGCGAATTGGTCTACCTCGATTTCGAGCGTCTTGAGGCCAAGATTCCCCAGAGCTTCCTGCAATCGCGAATTGATGAAATCGTCAAGGACACCACGGGCGGCAATCTCAAACAATTTGAGGAACGTCTCTTTGCCGAGGGCCTCAGCATGAAAGACTTCAAGGAAAAAGTCACGAAGGACCTCGCCGTCGAACTGCTCCTGCGCGAACGCGTCACCAAGGGCTTGCAAATATCCGATCTGCATGTTGACAACTACTACCGCGAAAACCCCGCAGAGCTCAGCACACCCGCCCGCTATCGCCTGGGAGTCATCCAACTCAAAAAGGATGGCCGCTACATCAATCGCTTTGATGAAGTCTGCAAAGAAGTCGTTGACAAAATTGCCCAGGGAACGCCCTTCGCAGAACTTGCCAAGGAGTATTCTGACGGCGCCAACGCAGCCGACGGTGGCGACCAAGGATGGCTCAGCGATATCAACCAACGCCTCGTTGACGCCGTCAGCAACATGACTAAAGGTCAAGTCACCCCCACACCCGTTGAATTTGAACGAAGCGTCTACTTCGTCCAACTCCTTGACTACGAAAAAGGCGGCGTCCCGGAACTGACTCCCGAGCTGCGCGAGGACATCCGCAAAACTCTCCAAAAAGTTGAAGAAAAACGCCGCTACGACAACTACATGCGCGATCTGCGCATGCGCTTTCCCGTCCGCCGCATGGACGGCAATGACTGAGCGAAGCGCGTAGCCTACTCAGGGAAGACACCCCGTGGGGCTAACCCTTGAGCGGTGTGGCACCTCCCCTTCAGCTTGTAAAACTCCTCTGCACGTAAAACGTCCGCATGAAGTAATGCTTCACGCGGGCGTTTCAATCTCCGGGGGGGGCGCATAGTCGCCACGCTAACGCTGGCTTACTCCCACTCAATGGTGCCCGGCGGCTTTGCTGTAATGTCATAGACCACGCGATTCACGCCATTGACTTCGTGTACAATCCGCTCTGACATCTTTTCCAGCAGTTCCCATGGCAGGCGTGAAATCTGTGCCGTCACCGCGTCCACGCTATTGACGGAACGAATGGCTATCACATAGTCATAGCTGCGCTGGTGATTCTTGATGCCCACCGTCTTGACGGGAACAAAAACGGCGAAGGCCTGCCAAGTCTTGTGATACCAGCCGGCCTTGACCAGCTCCTCCGTCACAATCGCATCTGCCGCGCGCAAGATTTCCAAGCTGTCACGACGAATTGGACCGAGATGGCGAACACCCAACGATGGTCCCGGCGAGGGATGGCGATCAATCAGCTCACTGGGCAACCCCAGCAAACGACCGACCACGCGCACCTCGTCCTTAAACAAACGATCCAAGGGCTCGACCAGCTTGAAATGCAAATCCTCAGGCAAACCGCCAACGTTGTGATGGCTCTTGATCACCCCGGCAGGATTGCCATCCAATGGAATGCTCTCTAAAATATCCGGATAGATCGTCCCCTGGCCAAGGAATGGCGCGTCAATCTCGCGGGCGGCCTCAGCAAACACCTCAATGAACTCCTTGCCGATGATCTTGCGCTTCTGCTCGGGATCAGCCACCCCGGCCAATTTCCCCAAAAATCGCTCTGAGGCATCAACGTAACGCAAATTCATACTGAAGTTCCGCGCAAAAATCTCCTGCACCAGTTCGGCTTCATTCTTGCGCAGCAAGCCGTGATTGACAAAGACGCAGGTCAGCCGCTCGCCGATGGCACGATGCAGCAACGCCGCAACCACGGAGGAGTCAACACCGCCTGAAAGCCCCAAAACAACCCGGCTGTCCCCCACTTGCTCGCGAATGTCCTTGATCGCATCATCAATAAAGGACTCCATCCGCCAGCTGCCGCGGCAACCGCAACGCTCCTTGCAGAATGCCGTCAACTCGGCAATCGGAGTGCGGCTGTTCGCGACCGTCGTCGGCACTCCCAGTGTCGTAAAAGGCGCCGTTGCCGCAGCCGCTTCACCATCATAGCAGAATATCAGCCCGGACGGCTTCTCAGCCATGATCCGCTCTTTGCTGACGGTATAGGGCATGACCATCGTATAGATGCCCTCGCCACGGATGCCACGAGCCAACAACTGGATGTCGGCACAGGCAAAGTTCATAAGAATAATGGTTTCCGGCGTCTGTTTCATGAGTTCTCTTTCTCGGTGTCGAATCTGTGCGTTGCAATCAAGAAAAATGGCGCCTTTACTGTAAAATCCACGATGGCATTTACAAGATTTGCCACTCTCGGCCATGCGTCACGTCTGTAAGCGGTCACCGATTGATAATTGGCCGGTCCAAGGGACGCTGAGACCGATGGAACGAATTGCGGCGGCGCTGGGGCGAGGACTCACGACTCATAAGGCATGATCCCATGGATTGGACAACTGAGACGCCCTGGACCGTGGGGAATGATACCTTGGACTCAGGGGACTGGTTGGCCGACGCCGGGGACTCCCGGAGGCCCCTCCTGCGCGTAAGACAAGCAATCTGCGGGAATCTGCCCCAATCGGCGAAAAAACCGGCGGCGTGGCTCGGCAGCGCCGCGCA
>JAAZKQ010000141.1 GCA_012799755.1 Lentisphaerota bacterium
TGCGCAGATTTTTTTGAGCGTAGGCTGCTTGGTGTAGGAAGGCCGGTGTGTTTGCGCTTTCCTGTCGCCTCTTTGGTTTTCAGCGCCGAAGGCGCAAAACATACCAGTGCCCTAAAAGGGCACCACATACCAGCCTGGGGTTACGCCGCAGGCGCAACCCCAGGGAAGCCCTCCCCCCGAAATTGCACACTGAAAGTGTGCCACATAGCAGACACGAAAGATGGTTTCCATTGCAAGGCAACAGGAACTGGTTGCTATCAATCAGTGATCGCTTACGGGGCGGCAGTCGTTGAGAAGACTGCCGCCCCTGGTTGTTGTCATTGATTTTGCCGGCGCTCAGGGCTGCAGATGTGGACTATTCCCAGGGCGCCAGGAGCAGCCAGTAGGCGTAGCCGGGACGGAGCATTTGGGTATGGTGGATATGGACGTATTTGCCGTTGCGCCATTCCCAGGCGGTGGTGTCTTCGGGAACCGCTATTTCGCGCAGCGGGCCGATAAAGGTCCACTCGCCGGGAGTGAGTGCCGGGATTGCTGGTTCCTGGTCGGCGCAGAATTTGCCACGCAGTTTCGGCGCGTTGTCCGGATCAGCAGCGCAGAAGACCCAGAGGGCATGGCGGAGGGGCAGGTCATCGCTGATGACCATGGCGTCATTGGCGACCCTGCTGCGGGGCATGGTCACGAGGCCGTCTGCCGTGCTTGGGAGGATGGATTCAAAAGGCAGGAAGATGGCGTTCCAGCCGGCCTGCCAGGTGTAGCGGGGGTTGTCGAAGGCGAAGCGCCAAGCCTCGGTGTACGAGCCGAAGCCGGGGAGACCGGAGAGGGCCTTGTGGAGGCCGGCAAGGGTGATGGTGAGCTCGAACCAACCATCGTCATCGGGGATGCGGATATTGCCGACGGTGTAGGTCTTGCCGTCTACGCGGGTCAGGGTCAGCCCCTCCATGTGGGGGCGGGCGGGGATGTCGAAGACCAGGACGATGTTGTCGAGGGTGAATTCGCCGTCTACAATGTCGTCACTGAAGGTGACGGTGACGCTGAGGCTGTCGGCATCGCCGGGCTTGGCGGGCCTGTCGCTGAAGGTGGCTGACAGGGGCGTGGCGTCAATCTGTAGGGGCAGGGTGTATTTCTCGAACTGATAGCTGTCCCAGTCGCTGATGCTGAGTTCGAGCGTATAGCTGCCCCCGTCACGCAGGGCGATGGGGATGGATACCTGCCGGGAATCCTCTGCCAAGTAATCTCGCTCATGCAGAACAACAAAGTTATCTGAGCCTTGGGCGCGATAGGAGAGACTGACGTACAGCGCGGGGCGGTTCGCGAGCAGGAAGGCCAGGGTGAGCTCCTCATCGTCAGCCAGCCAGGTGATGCCATCGGCAGCGGACTGGCCGTGGTCGGGAGTCAGGGCGAGGTTGGTGAGCAAAGGGGCTTGGGCGAAGAGCGCGTTGGTGTGGAAACGATAGCGGTCGCCGGCCAGATCGGCCCAGGTCAGCGACAGATTGCGCACAGGATTGCGCTCTTCGTCTTCGTCAATGACGTTGTTTCGGTTGTCGTCCCAGCCGAGGAAGATGTAGTTATCGCTTTCGGGAGTAGCCGTCAAGGTTACGTCAAAGGGCGTATTGACATCGGCGACCTCGTAGGTGCCGGCGCCATCAACCGTGCCGCCGCCCCAGGAGGGATATTCACTGTCGGCGGCAAGATAATAGGCATAGGCTTCGACTTCTATAACGGGGGTGAAAACGGCCGTGTAGCTGCGGTTGCGGTCTTCTTCCGTGCAGGTGAAGCTGCGCCAGTAGGGAATGGGTTCCGTCACCGGATCGTCGTCATCATCCAGCCAGCGGTTGAAGCGCCAACCGCTGTTGCCGTAGGCGCCAAGAGTCACTTCTTCGCCGAGCGGATATTTTTTGTTGCCGCCGTTCACTTTGCCGCCGTTGGCGGGTTCGGCAGCGGTGGCGATATAGACGGCTTCGACGAAGTGCGCAGTGTAGGTGTTGGGGTCTTCGTTCAGGTCGGTGGGGTCCAGGATGGTGACGGTTCGCTTGGCGTTGTCGTTCCCGTCGCTCCACTGCGTAAAGAGGTAGTGATCGTTGTCCTCGACTCGGATCGAAACGTCCTGGTCAACCATGACGTTAAAGACAGTGCCTTGGACGTTGTTGGCATAGGTCGTGCCGCCGTCCTGCGGCTCGCAGAGCAGAGTGAGGGTGCAGCGGAGGCTGCCGGCGCGGAAATTGTCTATGGCAATGGCCGGGCCATCGAAAACCGTATCCGGCACAGTGAGTGTCCAGACGGCGGTATAGATGCCGGCGGGAAGATTTAAGGTGTGTTTGTACCAGTTGCTATAGTTCAGGCGGGTGGAGGTTTTTGTGAAGCGGACCGCCACGTTATCGGCGTCATAGATGACAAAGCTGGCACTGCTGCTGCTGTACTCGGAGTAGTATTGCTCGAAGCTGACGAGTCCTTCTTCCTCCATGGTGAAGACGAGGAAGAGGGAGGAGGTTTGTCCCGGGCGCAGGCGTTCGGTGCCAACGGCGGGCGATTCCTCTCCAGTGCTATGAGGCATCATTTTGTTTATCCATGGCTGGTCGCCGCTGGTGGTGAAGCTGAAGCCTTCCGCGCCGAGCCCGACGGCTTCATTGAACTCGTCAGTATTGGCAAAGCTGCGGCGGGTGATGGCGCTGCAGGGGACGTAATCGCCGTTGATATTGCGGAACGCGCGGGCAGTGATGACCGTTGTGTTGGTGATGGTCAGGGGGCTTTCGGAGAGGCTGTCGGCGCCGGGATAGCTGCCGTCGGTGGTGTAGCGGACGACGGTATCCTCGTCCGGGGCGTCAATGCTTATCTCAAGGCTGCCGGTGAAGCTGGTGGATGATGTGCCGCGAGTCGTGTCCGGGTAGCTGATGATGGGCGCTGCGGCAACCGGGAA
>JAAZKQ010000016.1 GCA_012799755.1 Lentisphaerota bacterium
AATCAATCAGCCATTGATAAATCGGCTCTTGCCCGCTATGTTGCCAAACAAGGGCATAACGACACGGGCATTGATCGCTCATTGGCAGTCCTTGTCCCGGACCGCCTTGTTGACGCCGCCCGACTGCAAAGCGCCACCTCGCGCCCCGTTGGCATGTGGGGCACCCTTGGTGCTGAAAACCAAAGGCAGCAAAAAATGGCTGTTATCAACGAGTAACCGCTTACGGCAGCGGCGTAATCAATCAGCCATTGATAAAGTGGACAGTGTGGACAGGCTCCTGTTTGCCGGGCTCACGCGAGCTTGCAGGCAAAAGCTCATGGCAGGCCATGCGGTCGTCCATCGTGTCCATCGTTCCGTAGATTGCGGACAATCACAGGCACACTTACCCCGGGCAACCAATATTTTTTTGAGCCGGCCATGTTTTCTTGTTGATCTGGTGATATTGTAGCATTAATTGTTTTTTTTGTAGCAAGCAGTTGCCTTGCGACTTCGGGACGCCGCCCGGTTATAGCTGAATAACGTGATCCCTCCGGGCGTCAGGCGTTCGCACGGGCCGCAGACAACGATTCGTCATGGAACGGGTTGGCATATTTCGGAGGACACAGCCATGAAACGTCGCAACCACATCTTCTTCCAGACAGCCATTCTCACTCTGACGCTGCTGCTCACAAGCGTCCAGGCCGGCTTGATTGACGACATGGGCTTGGACAGCGAGGCCAGCCGCCTGGTCCGCGAACAGAGCTACAAGCCACGCGGCGTACAGCAGCCGCCGGCGCAACATTCCAGCGCGGAAGGACTGCCGCCGCTGCCATTGCCGGTCGTGCCCCTGCGGCGCACCGAAAAGAAGAATCCGCCACGGCCGCCCGTGCTTATCGCCAAGCTGGCCAACGATGACCGCAATGACTGGGCAATCAGCCCGGAAGATACCGACAAGCTGCTGAAGTTCCTGGCCAAGAATATGAAAGTGGACTTCAGCAGCATGGAGCTCCATGAGAACAACATCCCCGAAGACGCCAGTCAGATACCCGTGCTTTACCGTAGCGGCGTCAAGGCCTTCACCTTCAGCGACACGCAACGCCGGCGTCTGCGCAACTACCTCCTCAATGGCGGCACGCTCATCCTCAATGCCTACTGTGGTCATCCGGACTTTGCCCGCTCGGCCCTGCAGGAAATGCAGAAGCTCATCCCCGAACGGCCGCCCTACCGCCTGGCCGGCGACCACCCGCTCTACCGTTCCTGCTACGATATCAAGGACATCCGCTACCGCCCTCTGGCGCACAAAACCGGCGCCAAAAACGGCATTCCCTCCGAAATCGGCATTGACATCAACACGCGCACAGCCGTATTCTTCTTCCGCTATGACTTGAGCACCGCCTGGGACGGCCTGTCCTCCGATGCCATGCATATCATTGGCTACGAACCGGATACCGCGCAGCAGATCGGCGCCAATCTCATGGCCTACGTCACCGCCGAACGCAGCGCCGGCGTGCCCCTCAGCCAAGCCCTGCTCTTCCAGGACGCCGATCAGGGCCGCTCCGGCAAGCTCAGCATCGCTCAGGCGCAATATCAGGGCCTTTGGCAAGCGCGCGACAACAGTCTGCCCATGCTCCTCAATGTCTTCCATCAGCAGACCAAGACCCCGGTGCAATTCGCGCAGCAGGCCATCGAGCTGAATTCCGCGCGCATCTACGAGCACCCGCTGGTCTACCTGACCGGCACTCAGGCCTTTGAACTCAGCGAGGCCGAATGCAGCAACCTCCGCAGCTACTTGCAGCGCGGCGGCACGCTGTTCATAGAAGCCGCCTGCGGTCGCGAGAGTTTCAATGACGCCATTCGCCGCAATCTGGCCGCGATTCTCCCCGGTACCGACTTGACGCCACTGCCCGAAAATCACCTCATTTTCCAATATCCCCATCGGCTTTCGCGGGTTCGCCCGCGGCCGGCGCTGGCCCAGCACCTTAACCTCAGCGGCACCATGAAACCCCTGCTCCTTGGCGCTAATGTCAATGGCCGCCTGGCTGTGATTTACTCGCCCTACGACCTGTCCAGCGGCTGGGCTCTCGCCACGGCGCCCTACGATTACGGCATCGTCCAGGAAGACGCCCTCGCCCTCGGCGTCAATGTGCTCTCCTACGCGCTCATGCAGTAGACGCGCACAACGCCGGAACCGCCGGCTGCAATCGGACAAGCCCCACAAGAGGCCTGCCGCAATCTCATGTCTTGGTAGAATTTGCCCGGAGCAAGGTCGAGAGCGCCCCGCAGACGGCCCAAGCAGTTTTTTGTGTACCCAAGCAATCCCAGACACCATTCGGAGGCCATTATGATCAGCAAATTCCTGTCCCTGCTTATGTTCGGCGCCTGCGTCGCCGCCATCGCCCAACAGCAGCCCGTGACAATTCCACCGCCGCCAACCATGCCTGCCAATATGCCCGCCGTGCTGCCAAGCGATGCGTCGCCGGACACGCTGGCCGCGCTCTTTTCTCCCATGACAGGCTCATTGCCGGTCACCTGGCAAGCCGGCCCCGCCGATCACGTCGGCTACGCACGCATGCCCATCAATTTTGCCGGCACAACGCACTCGCGCGCAAGTTGGGACATCGCCGTCAAGCTCAATCTGGCCAACTCCCGCGGCATTCAATTTGATCTTTTCTGCGCTGACGTCACGCCCATCGAGGCCATGCGCGTCTATTTCCGCAGCGGCGACGGCTGGTACGCAACCAGCTTCGGCGCCCACTATACGGACCAGTGGAACCGCGTTGTCATTGACAAAGCCAAAACCAACATCGAAGGCACCCCCGCCGGCTGGGAGCATGTTGACGCCATCCGCATCTCGTTCTGGCGCGGCAACGATCAGGATAGCCTCGCGGCCGTCGCCAACCTGGCGGTTGTCGCCAGCAACCCCGACGTCATTGTCCTGCGAGCCGAATCCAACATCCACGCAAACGACCCCGAGTCGAAAGGCTACAGCAGCTACGCGGCGGCCTTCAGCAGCACCGTGGACGCGCTGAACATCACCTGCGCCTTGGTGTCCGACATTGATCTCAGCGCCGAGACCCTGGAATCGCCCAGCATCGTCGTTTTGCCCTACAATCCGCGTATACCAGAGGACAAGTTCGCGCTCTTGCAGGACTTTGCCGCCCGCGGCGGCAAGATCATCGCCTGCTACTCACTGCCATCCGACACCGCCAAGCTGCTTGGCATCACCGAGCGCAGCTGGCAGCGTGCAGAAGTGGCCGGCGGCTTCATCGGCTTCCAAGCCACGGCGGCACGACTGCCCGGCCAACCGGATTTTGCGTTACAGACCTCGCCGCATAGCAGCATCGTCAAGGCCATGACCGCAGGCGACATCATTGCAACCTGGCGCAATGCCGACGGCAGCGACAGCGGTCTGCCGGCGGTGGTCGTCACCCCCGCCGGTGCTTTCATCGGCCACGTCTGGAACAACGCCCAGGAAAACAACAAACGCCAATTCCTCATGGCCCTGCTCGGCCATCTCGCGCCCAAGCTGTGGGAACAGGCGGCACGCGCCGAATATGCGCGCATCGGCGTCATTGGCCGCTATCGTGACTTCGCCGACCTCAGCGCCGCCATGCCGACAAGTGCCGGCGCCAGTGCCAAGGCCGATCTGGCCGCCGCCGCCGCTCTCCGCCGGCAAGCCAAGGCAGCCTTGGATGCACGCAACTGGCAGGACTGCATCGCCCTGAGTAGCCAGGCCAGCGATAGCGCCCTCGCCGCCTGGTGCCGTATCCAGCCCACTCAGGCCGATGACTACCGCGGCTTCTGGTGCCACAGCGCCTTTGGACTGGCCGGCAAAAACTGGGACGAATCCATCAAATTCCTGGCTGAGCACGGTTTCAACGCCATCGTGCCAAATATGCTCTGGGGCGCAACCTGCTACTACCCCAGCAAAGTCCTCACGCCGGACAAAAGCGTCGCCACCAATGGCGACCAAGTGGCGCAATGCCTCAGCGCCTGCGCCAAGTACGGTGTCAAATGCCACGTCTGGAAAGTCAATTGGAACTGCAGCAGCCGAGCTCCCCAAGAGGTCATTGACGCCCTCGTCAAGCAAAAACGCACTCAGAGGAGCTTTGACGGCACGGAAAAACCAAGCTGGCTCTGCCCCTCAAATCCCATCAACCAACAACAGGAAATTGACGCCATGGTCGAGCTGGTCCGCAACTATCCCACGCTTGACGGCATCCACTTCGACTACATCCGCTACCCGGATCAAAACGGCTGTTTCTGCGACGGCTGCCGCGAACGCTTCCAGCAACACGTCGGCGCCGTCGTCGAAAATTGGCCCCGCGACCTGCGCAGCAACGACGAGCTGCGTGAGCAATGGCTGCAATTCCGCCGCGATGCCATCAACACCGTGGTCCAACAGGTCCACGAGCAGGCCAAAAAGGTCCGTCCGAATATCCAGATTTCCGCAGCGGTCTTCAACAACTGGCCAAGAGTCCGTGATGAAATCGGCCAGGACTGGTCCATGTGGTGCGAACGCGGCTGGCTGGATTTCGTCTGCCCCATGAACTACACGGATAGCAACCTGGAGTTCCAGAGCCACTGCCGCCGCCAAATCGCCTGGGCGCATAAGGTGCCGCTCTATCCCGGCATCGGCATGAGCTGCTGGACTAACCCCGGCGACGCAGTGAAAACCTGCGAACAAATCGCCGCGCTACGCGAGAGCGGCCTGCGCGGCTTCATGATCTTCAATTACGACCACAACGCCCTGGGCTGCCTGCCGATGCTGAGCATCGGCGCCACGTCCTGGCCCGTCCCCGCGCCCAAACGCTAATCGCCGCCGCTGGTGTCCGTTGACACGGGCATGCTTATGACGCTGCGCCGCGTCTCATTGCCGGGCTTGCTGTCCTCAATGCCGGGAGTTTCCACCCGGCTTTCAAGAAGCAGCGTCCGGCCGCTCTGCATGAGCTCCAAGTCCAGCGAGATAACATCCGCAACGACCTGCCCCGGCTGGACATCATTGAAAGTGAAGACCGTTTCGCGACCGGCAAGCGTTACGCTCAGCAGCAATTTCGGCAAGGGTTCCGTGCCGCGGTTCTGCGCCGAGACCTGTATTGGCAGATAGCCCGCCGTGACGGCCTCGTATTGCGCGGCGTGCCCGGCGGCAGCGGCGTCATAAATGCCCGGTTGCTCACGCTCGACCACGCGGTCGTAGGCAAGCACACCTTCACCGTAAAGCGCGTCCGCGCCGGCGGCGCCATTGTCGTTGCTATACGCAAGCAACAGCGCCATGGCGTCCTGCGCGGACAAGGCGGCCTCCGCCGACAATACGCAGGCCAAGGCGCCACTGACGCAAGGCACCGCTGCCGAGGTGCCTGAAAAAGCCTCGCTGCCACTGCCGTCACTGCCCGCCGCATAGATGCCGACGCCTGGCGCGGCGATATCCACGGCAGCGCCGCGGTTCGAAAAACCGGCGTGCGTCCAGCGCGCATCCACAGCGGCCACGGCGATAACCTGCTCGTAAGCCGCCGGATAAGTGACCTGTGCCAGGCCATCATTGCCCGCCGCCGCAATCAGCACCACGCCATGCTCCTGCGCGTATGCCACAGCCGCGCGTAGTGCCGCGCTGTCGTCATAAGTGCCGAGGCTCATGGAAATGATGTCCGCGCCGGCGCTCACC
>JAAZKQ010000142.1 GCA_012799755.1 Lentisphaerota bacterium
CACACCGTGTCGCCCGTGAAGCAGTCCGGCCAGAGAGCTTCCAACTCGGCGAAGAACGACATCAGCGCCGGGGTCATCTGGTCGCCGTGCCGCCAAGCGTTTTTCAATAGCTTCAGCACGGTGCGCAGCTCCAGGGCATTGACTCGACCGAAAGGGAGCGTGCTTGACTCCAGGTAGTCCAGGAATGTCTGGTCCCGTTCCAGGAAGTGCCGGAACTCCACCGGGGCGTGTCGGAGAAATTGATCGTAGGGGAGGAACATCTCCCAGTATTTTAGGTGGAGATAGGGCCGTCGGAGATTCTCCCGCTCCATTTGCTGCAAGAGCAGTTGGTAGTCGGAAAGATAATCTCGCACCCAGGTTTCGAGGTCGTCATACAGTCGGCGCATAAAATAGAATTCGTGGAGATAGTGCCGGAAATTTTTCGCATCGCGGGCGCTCAGTCCATCCGTGAAGTCGAATGCGTACTGGGGATGCCGTCGCATGTCCTGGCGCACCAGGGGGCGGATTTCCGCGTAGAACGCCTCAATGTCTTTTGACAGCTGGGTCAACAGGAGGACTTTTTCGTCCTCATTGCGTGCCAGTGCTTCGTTGATACGATAGGCGTTGGTGGTGCTGAGGCCGGCAAAGCCATCCAGGACGCTGGTGGAGAAATAGGGCAGGGTTGTCCCAGGAAAATCGGCTTGGAACGCGCGGATCATGGCGAGCAGTTTGCGGGCTTCCAACAGGCCTTCCGGTTTGCCCGGGCAAAAGAGATTGGAGGCATAGGCGCTGATTTCGGCGTAGCGGTAGGTCTCGTTGTCAGGCGCCAGCGCTACAGCCGCCTGGATTTTTTGCAGAGCTTCTTCGGGGTGGCCTGTATTTTGGTAGGTCTGGTACAATTTTTTCGCTTCTTCCTGAGCCTGGGCAGCTACAGGAGCGATGGCGGGCATAGCGAGCAGGCCGTCCACCAGTTCGTTGACCAGCCGGGTGATGGTCTCTTCCGGGTTTTTCAGGATATCGCGGCCGAGGAGGCGCAGACATTCGCGGCCGCCGGGATCATGGCAGAGCAGCTTTAGGTTGATGACGGCGGCGCTGTCGCCCGTCTCGTACTCCAAGGTCAGCAGGCGGCCAGAGGCGGCCAGGGCAAAGGCCTGGTTGGTTAAAGTCCGTTCCTCCGAGACCATTCCGAGGCGCTCGCGCTCCAGCAGCTGGACTTCGGGTCGCGCCAGCAGCCCGCGCTCAAAGCGAAGGTTCCAGTCGTCCAAGGCGCTGTGCTGGCGGATATCAATGGCGACCCGGCGCACGGCGGCGATGGAGAAGCATACCGGGGTCTGGTTGCGCATTTTGCGCAGCGCGCTGTCAATGGCCTGAGCCAGGTCGGCAGTGGCGGCGGTCGCCTCGCCGGTCCAGGCGACGTCGGCCAAGCGAAAGCTGTTCCTGGCGTTGAAGACGAGCATCCGACCGCTCTTCTTGTTCCAGGCCTGCGTCAACAAAGCGAACATGTCAGTATGGGGAAACAATTTGACCAGCTGCCCGACGTCATCAGCGGCCACGGCGTGCTCGCGCAGCACCAGGGCGATCTCGGCGCGTGCCAGCAGTTCCAGATTCGTCCGGTCAGACAGTTCTGCGGTCAGCGCGTCAAGCAATTCGGGGGGCTCGCCCAAGAGCGCCAGGCGCGGCAGCGGCGCTGCGGTCGCCGTTGCCGCTGTCAGCAGGAGCAGAATGGTGGCAAGCAGTTGTTTCATGGTCGTCGTCTTGGATGTTGGGATGCGGTCGCAATTTGAAAATGTTCTCCGCGATGGCCGTTATACTTATTAGACGGCCAAAGGGGCATTTTCTTAATGACGAGGCTGAAAAATCCCGGTTTCCTCCGTGTTTGCGTTACAGCTACCCAAGAACCCAGGCACAAAGAAGCCGCCTGTCATGAACATGGCCACGGATGTTGATGCGTACTTGGCGCGTCGTCGGCGGGGTCATGTCACGCGGCGGTCTAAAAGCCCGCAGCACGACCGGAGAACAGGCGCTATCTTGGTGAAAGTGGGCAAGGCATACGGGTGGACAGCATGTGTCATCGGCCATGCTGTCCATAGTGTCCATAGCAGCTTGCGGAATGCAGCGGTATCAATCGCTGCCCTCATTCCTTAGTGATGCGAAAAGACACGTTCCGGGGCGTGGTAGAGGGCCACGCCGAGTTCGTTGGCCCGCAGGATGACATCGGCATCCTTGAGGGAGCCAGAGGGCGCGATGATGGCACTGATGCCGGCCTTGGCGGCCACTTCGACGCCGTCCGGGAAGGGGAAGAAACCATCGCTGGCCATGACGGCGTCGCGAATGACCTCTTTACCGGCGTATTTCTGCCTGAACTTTTCGATGGCCTGCTCGACGGCGCCGACGCGGTCCTGTTCGCCGGTGCCGACGGCGAGGGTGCCGCCGTTTTTGACGATGACGACGCCGTTGGAGCGCACGTTGATGTTAATGTACCAAGCGCAGAGCAGGTCTTGCAGTTGTGCGGAGCTGGCTTTGACGGTGCTGGTGACGATGCCGGTGCTGCGGCTTTCGGCGCTGGCTGGTTTGAGATCGGCAACGCTGCGAACGTGGGTCATTAAGGGGTCGGCAATGACCAGCGAGCCGTCTGCGAGCACCTTGAAGGTCTGGTAACCGGCAATGTCGTCACCGACAAATTTGGGCAGCTGGCTGATGTCTCCACATTCGAGAATACGGATGTGCTTGTTCAGCTTAACGTCCGGGTTGCAGAAGATGGCGAGGGCTTCGGGGCTGTAGGCGGGGGCGACGACGCACTCCACGAAGGTCTCCATGATGGCGGCGGCGGTGTCAGCGTCCACACAGGTATTGAAGGCGATGACGCTGCCGAAGGCGGCGCGGGGATCGCAGTCACGGGCTTTGAGATAGACGTCCTTGAGACTATCCTGCTTGCCGGCGGTGGCGGCGCCGCTGGGGTTGACGTGTTTCATACAGGCGCAGGCCGGGTTGCTGAAGAATTTGACGATATTGAGCGAATAGCTGATGTCCTCAAGGTTGGTTTGCGACAGGCCGCTTTTGCCGGTTTTGAGGACTTTCATGTCGCCGATGACGTTGTTTTTGCCGGCTATTTTGTAGAGGGCAGCGGTTTGGTGGGGGTTGGTGCCATAGCGGAGGTCATCAACCTTGCTGAGAGAGCGGCCCAGGATGCTGATATCCTGGGGGAAGCTGCCGACGTTTTTAGACAGGTAGGTATTGCGGGTCAGTTTGTCCTCAGCCATGCTTTGTTCTCCTCGTGCTTAGGCGTTGCTGTTGGGGTTGTTATCCTTGCTTAACTGCAGGTCATAGAGTGCACGGTAGCTGCCGTTACGGGCATAGAGTTCGTCGTGGGTGCCTTGTTCGCAGATTTGGCCGTGGTCCAGGACGATGATATTGTCGGCCTTGCGGATGGTGCTGAGGCGGTGGGCAATGGCGATGACGGTGCGCTTGGCCATGAGTTTGGCGATGGCTTCCTGCACGAGTTTTTCAGTGGCCGTGTCCAGGGCGCTGGTGGCCTCATCAAGGATGAGAATGGGTGGGTTTTTAAGGAGTGCACGGGCAATGGCGATGCGCTGTTTCTGCCCACCGCTGAGAAGCACGCCGCGTTCGCCGACAGGACGCTCGTAACCGAGGGGATCAGCGATGATGAATTCGTGGGCGTTGGCCTGCTTGGCAGCGGCGATGACCTCGTCCATGCCGGCCTGTGGCGAGCCATAGCGGATATTTTCGGCGATGGTGGTATTGAAGAGGAAAGTATCCTGGGCGACAATGCCGACCATGCGGCGGAAGCTGGGGAGGTCGAGATCGCGGAGGTCGTGACCGTCAATGCGGATGGCGCCTTGACAGGGGTCGTAGAAGCGAGCGAGGAGATTGGCGATGGTGGATTTGCCGGAGCCGGTGTGCCCGACGAGGGCGACCAAGTGTCCCTTGGGAATGGTGGCGCTGAAATCCTTGAGGACGACGGGACCGCCCTCATCGTAGGAGAAGCTCAGGTGATCCATCTGGATATGCTGGTGGAAGTCGGTGAGGATGATCGGGTTTTCACTCACGGGCAGGGAGGTGTCGGTGTCAAGAAGTTCGAAGACGCGTTCAGTGGCGGCGGCGCTGCGTTGGAGATGGCTGTTGAGTTTTGCCAGTTCTTTGATGGGTTTGTAGGCTTGCTGGGCAGCGTAGCCGATGACGGCGAGGCTGCCGAGGGATACCTGGTAGTGGTAGCAGATGATAAGGAAGAGACTGCCGATGCCGATGGCGGTCATCTGCATGGTGGGCTGCATGAAGACATCGGCCAGCAGGGCCTTGACTACGGACTTGAAGTAACTGCGGTTCTGTGCCCGAAAACGCCGCGATTCGTCCTGTTCCGTATTGAAGGCCTTGACCACGCGGATGCCGCTGAAATTTTCCTGCATGCTGGCGACCAGGTCGGAGACTCTGGCGAGGACTCGGCGTTGGTACTTGCGGACGTAACGTGAGATCATCAAAACGGGTATGATACAGAGCGGCATGGCGAGCAGGAGGAAGAAGGTTGGCTGGAGCAGGTTGATGGCGATGGCCTTTTGCAGGATGAACTGGAAGGCGACGAGGACGAGGACTGGCGCCGTGCACAATTCGGCAATGGAGTTGGCAAAGGCCGATTCGATGGAGGCCGTGTCGTTGGTGCAGCGGCTGATGAGTTGGCCGACGTCATTTTTGGAGAAGAAGGCAAGGGATTGTTTTTGCAGGGTGTCAAAGAGCGCCTGACGGATATCGGCGACGACTCGGGCGCCGACCCAGCGCAGGAAGTAGCGGTTGACGAATTCGCCGAAGGACTTAAGGAGGAAATAAAAGAACATGACGCCGATAAGCAGACAGACCAGCGGGAAAGTCAGTTGCTCATCTTCGCTGACATCGAATCCCAGACGGGTGGTAATGGCGTTGATCTGGGCGAAGATGCCGTCGGGCTTCTTCTTTGTTTGTTGGGAATGTGGTGCTGATGGCTGATCAGCTGCTGCTTCTTCCGTCATTGCGACGGGTTCTGGGGGCCTGGCGTCCAATGCGTCTGCTGTGAAGGACGTGTCCGTGACCTCCATCAACCAGCGAATGGTCCTGCTCTGCAATAGTCTGTCCTTGATGGACTGGTTGCCGGTTTCCGACTGATGCATTTTTTGGGCGTAGCCGCTTTCCAGGGCATTGATTCCCAAGTCCATGAAACGCAGGTAGGCAGACATGGCTCCGCCCATGAGAATGCCGGCGGAGACGCCGATGAGAAGTTGGAACCAGTACGGCCGGGCGAAGCTGCGCAGGAGCCGCCAATAGATGGCGAGAGCGCTGGAGCTGGGTTTGCTGGCCGGTTGCAGTTTCAAGCGTTTTATCCCTGACTATTTGCACAACGACGCGAGAGTGTCAGCGACGTAGCGTTTTTGGATATGGCTGAGTTCGGGGTAGATGGGCAGGGCGAGGGTTTCGGCGGCCGCTCGTTCGCTTTCGGGGAAATCGCCTTGATGATAGCCCAGGGACGCGTAGCATTGCTGCATGTGCAGTGGTACCGGGTAGTAGACATCGCAGCCGATATCGGCAGCTTTGAGACCATCCCAGACGGCTTGGCGGCGACCGCCGTGGACGCGTATCACATATTGATTGAAAACATGCTTGGTGGTGGTGGCGGCGGTCACGGGCAAGCTCAGATTGGGTATTTTGGCCAGGAGGTTTTGATAGTCGTCAGCGTTTTTCTGTCGTCCGTTGGTCCAAGTGTCAAGGTATTTGAGTTTGACGAGGAGGACGACGGCCTGCATGGCGTCCATGCGGAAATTGCCGCCGATGAATTGATGGTAATATTTGGGGCTGCTGCCGTGGGCGCGGCAGATCTTGAGTTTTTCGGCGCGGTCTTTGTCATTGCAGAGGATCATGCCGGCGTCGCCAAAGGCGCCGAGATTCTTGCTGGGGAAGAATGAGAGGCAGCCATAGTGGCCCATGCTGCATGCCAGGCGCCCTTTGTATTGGGCGCCGATGGCTTGGGCGGCGTCTTCGATGACGACGAGCTGGTAGCGTTCGGCCAGCGCCATGATCTTGTCCATGTCAGCCATCTGGCCGTAGAGGTGGACCGGAATGATGGCTTTGGTGCGCGGAGTGATGGCTGCTTCGATCAGCTCGGTGTTGATGTTGCAGGTGTCATGGCAAATATCAACGAAGACCGGGCGCGCGCCGACCCGGGAGATGGCGCCGGCGGTGGCGAAGAAGGTATAGGGACTGGTGATGACCTCATCGCCAGGGCCGATATTTTCAACCATCAGGGCCATGAGCAGAGCGTCGGTGCCGGAAGACACCGCGCATGCGTACTGGCACTGACAATAGGCAGCGACCTTTCTTTCGATCTCTTCAACATGTTGGCCGAGGATGAACTGCTGGCTTGCGCATAGCTCGGCGATGGCCGCCAGAACTTCGCCGCGAATCTGTTCGTACTGCGGCTTAAGGTCAAGTAGAGGAACCTGCATGGCCCGTCCTTGTAATTGAGTGATATTGCCGAAAAAGCGCGGCGATGCCGCGCAAAAACAGAAGAAATAAAAATAACCTTCCTAGTGCTGCATGCAACCCGGGAAGCAGGAAAGGCAATCGGTCACTCGTAAGCGATCAGCCATTGATACTCGCTGTCTCTGCGGTCGTTTTGACTGTCCTACCACAGAAATGTCTTCTCCCAGGCATTTGAGCGCTGAAAGCGCGAACGATGATAGCCCAGGGCAAAGCGATGCCGAAGGCGGAG
>JAAZKQ010000143.1 GCA_012799755.1 Lentisphaerota bacterium
CCCCCCCCCCCGCTCTTTTCCCAATACGCGGCAATGGACTATCCCTCTGGCGCAGCTACATTGAGAAGCGCTGCGACAACAACGTCGTGTTACCCTCTCTCAGCCAAGGAGTAGATGATGTTCCGCACTTTATCAAAATTAGCCGCCATTGCTTGTCTCCTGAGCGTCGGCGCCTACGCTGCGTCCCTCTTCCCGCCTCTTGCCGAACTCAGCGCGCGAGCAAGCGATGAGGGGCGCCCCGCCCAGATCAGGCGCGGCAACGCCCTCGTCTTCCAAGCCCAGGTCGAGCCCTCCAGTCTCAACCATCTGGTGAAACTCAGCGTTGGCGATGACGGCATCGTCCTGGATTCCAGCGCGCTTGCCGGCCAGGACTTCCGCAAGGTCGTCACCGGCTGGGAAACCCTTGACCAGCGCCAATTCGACGACGACACCTACCAAATCAAACTTGATGTCACCGGTCCCGAAAAAGGCGTCATCACGCTCTATTTTGAAGGACGGACCGACGAGGGCAAGCATTTCTACAAGCCCAGCGCCATGCGCAGCAACGGCCAACGCAGCACCCTCAGCGCCATCTCAACCCTGCCGCCAAGTTTCCAATACTTTCACCTCCGCTTCGATTTTTCCACCCCGGGCGTCTACCGCATCCACGACGTCTCCTTCGCCAAGATTGACAGTTACAGCCGCGACCCCGAGGCACCCCGGCGCAGCCCCGAACTCATTTTCCACGCCCCCTTCGACGGCAATGCCCTGCCCGCCGTCGCCAAGGGCAATCCCCAGCCCCTCAGCGCCGAACGCCTCGAATTTCAGCCCGGAGTGCTTGGCCAGGCACTCCGTGTCACCAAGGACAATCGTGCCGATCTGCGCTACGCCACCGGGGACAATATCGTCCCCAACTGCGGCACCATCGCCCTCTGGGTCAAGCCCGACTGGGGCGATCTCGCCGGCGTCAGCTACGCCAAGGGGGATTACCACTGTTTTTTCTGCATGGACCGCCCGGCGCCACGCAACGGCTCCGGCGCCATCTGGCTCTGGGCATGGGGCGCCGTCCCCCGAGCCGACACCAGCGATATAAGCGACAGCTATAAAACCGCCACCAAAAGCCTTGCCTCCGGTCAATGGGCGCATATCGCCATGACTTGGGACGAAAATGGCAGCGCACTCTTCGTCAATGGCCGCCCCGCCAAAACCACCAGCGATGGCCATTCGCCCTTGGCCACTGACAAAAATGCCCACCTCATCCTCAAAAACCAAAACATTCCCTTCTTCTTCGTCGGTTCACATCGGCAAGAAGAATTCGCCGATGCCTTGCTTGACGATCTCCGCATCTACTCCGCGCCACTCAGCGCAGACGAAGTCTACGCCCTCGCCAGCGAACAGCAATACTTCACTCTGGACATGCAAAGCAAGTACGTCCACCGCGGCGCCGATAAAAGCATCAACGCCACCATCAACATCACCAAAGACGGCCCCATGGCCTTCACGTGGAAACTCCTTGACGAAAAGCAGCAGCTCTGCCGACAAAGCAACGCGACAATCAGCGCACCGCCACGCCAAAACGGCGCGCGCAGCGTCACCCTCAACATTGCCGGCAAAGACCTCGCCCCCGGCAAATACCAGCTCATCGTCAGTGAAGTCAGCGGCAATCACCAGGGCCTTCGCGAACGCCAAGCCGACATTCTCATCTTCAGGGACAAAAATCCCTGGCTCAGCGAGGACAGCGAGCTCGCGCTCAGCCACGTCGCCACCATTGTCCCCCATCCCGACATGAACGAGCAGCAGCTCCTGCATGTCGGCCCGCTCCATATCCGCAGCCTCAATGGCCGCAACTACCTCGAAGCCGACAGCGTCCGCGGCAGTCGCTTTGTCGTCCGCGCCGCCCTGCCTGACAAGGATGCCATCTACCTGCTCGAATGGGACTATCCCGACGACAAGCGGCGCAGCGCCGACATCGTCGCCCAATCAGCCCTCTGCCAAGCCAGCGAATATGAGCTCCAGACCGGCTACGCCGCCGGCGATGAATACGCCAACAGCAACGACTTCATCACCCAGAAGTGTCTGTATTTCCCCCGCA
Source organism: Lentisphaerota bacterium (assembly GCA_012799755.1). GTDB lineage: Bacteria > Verrucomicrobiota > Lentisphaeria > Oligosphaerales > Oligosphaeraceae > Oligosphaera. Next base: position 2,072 of record JAAZKQ010000143.1, read on the forward strand.
GTGAAGACATCGCCATCATCTTCATGACCGCCAGGAAAAATGCTCCGGCAGCAGTCGCCGAAATCCGCATCCACAAAGTCCTCGCCGGTCTGCCGCCGCTCGCCATCACCGCGCCACCACCGGTCAATGACTGGCAGCGCAGCCTCGGCCTGTACTTTGAGGACCCGGCGATTCTCTACGACTTCGGCGTCCTCGCCAGCAGCATGGCCACGCTGGAAACCACCATTGACCGCTGCGCCGCCTACATGAAATACAGCGGCCAGGACATCCTCACTTACCCCGTTGTCTGGTACCACGGACGCATCGGCGACGGCTACAATCCCAGAAATCATCCCGAGGGCTTCATGGGCGCCTTCCTCAGTAAATTCGACCAGGAAGGCCTTGGCTTCATGGCATCCTTGAATCAGCACAACATGCCCATCGGCCGGCTGAAAATCACCGGCCAAACCATCAAGGACGGTTCTCTCCACGCCAGCCCCATAAGCATCTGGAATACCGGTCGGCCCAACCCCGGCGGCTGGCATGGCACCTCGCCGAACTTCAATATCCTTCACCCCGATGTGCAGGCCCACGTCCTCCAGAACGTTGACGAGATCATCGCCGAGGGTACCCAACACCCGTCTTTCAAGGGCATCACTTTCCACCTCACCAAGCATGCATTCCTCTGGTTCGGCGATATTGAAGCCGGCTATAACGACTACGCCATTGACGCATTCACCAAGGACACCGGCATTGCCGTCCCCGTCAACCGCCAAGACCCCCTCCGCGGCAAAGCCTACGCCGAATGGCTGCAAGCCAACGCTTTCAGCGAATGGGTGGACTGGCGCTGCCGCGTTCTCGCCGTGTTCTACAAAAACGTCGCCCGGCGTCTCCGTGACGCCCGGCCCGACCTCCGGCTCAATCTCTGCTCATTTCACGCTATGCCCAGAATCGCGCATCCGGACTACACCCGCCCCGACTTTAACGCCGTGATGGCTCGCCAAGCCGGCCTCGACCCGGCCCACTACGACGACTGCGACAACATCGTCATCACTCAAACCATCTACCCAGCCGACTATCGCTGGCGCGACGATGGCCGCAATACCCCCGCCGATGCCTACGAGCACCTGCGTGTCTTTGATTCCCTTCCCGGCTGCTACGACCTGCTCAAAGGCGTCAAACGCCCTTGGCTGCATCAGCATGACCGCTACTGGGAATCAGCCATCGGCTCGCAAAGGGCCGACCATTGGAGTGACAAACCGTCCTTCATCGCCTCGCCGTGGTTCCGCGAAACTCCCTGGCGCGTCAGCACCATCAACCCCGCCGGCAGACACGCCATGCGGCACTTCGTGCTCCCGCTGCGCTACCACGACCTCCTCGCCATCAGCAAGGGCGGCTTTCTCGTCGGCACTCACGGCATGGAAGAATACCTCCGGCACTTTGCCAAGGCCTTCCGCGCCCTCCCGGCACAAACCTTTGCTGACCTTGACACCCATTCCGAAATTGTCGTCGCCCGCATCCTCCAGTTCGCAGGCGACACCTGGTTCTACATCGCCAACACCGGAGACACACCCGCCGTCGTCACCCTTGCCATCGCCGGTGACGACGTCCTTGACCTCGTCAGTGGCAAGCCCCTTGACGGCTTCCGCGACAATCATGGCGCCATCACCCTCGCGCCCTACGAGCTGCGCTCCTTCAAAACCAGCGGCAACCGCTCCATCGGGGTCCGCGTGCCGGATTAACTCGAAGCAACGCGTTCATCCTGAAGGCTGGTGCCGCCAGGGCAAAGCGGCGTTGTTATCCGCGCTCCTTGCTTGTTGACGCCCAGCGCCTTGCCGCAGTCGCTTTGCGATTGCCGCAAGGCGCTGGGCCGGAAAGGGATAGATAGGGGAGCGCGAGGGG
>JAAZKQ010000144.1 GCA_012799755.1 Lentisphaerota bacterium
ATCGGACGGATCGGACGGATCGGACGGATCAGGCAAATCCGGCGGCGGGTTCAGGCAGATCAGTTGAATCAGGCAAAGGCACCCCGAACTGCGCGGAATCTGCGGATAGAAGACCGAGCCTACTGCTGTTTCTTCTTCCGTTTCAACAGCAGGAATACGAGCGGCAGGGCCAGGCATGCCAAGACGACGTATAGGATGGGCATTTTCAGAAATTCGATCAGCACGGCGCTCCAGGCCGCCGGCGACGGCGCAGCGGTCTGTATGCGATGCTTGGGCACATAATTGGGATCGGGTTTGGGCAGCAGGGCGACAAAGTCGCTGCGGCCACGCGACAAGGCTATGTCGTAGGCGGTCAGGTGGCTTCGGGTGCGCGCCTGGGCGTCGGCGCCGGCAGCCAGCAGGATGTTGATGTATTCAGGGTCCTCGCCATGCTGCGCCGCATGATGCAGGGCCGTCATGCCGCTACGGTTGCTGATGTCAATATTTTTGGTGGCGGCGACCAGCACGCGCAGACACTCGGGATGGGCCTGCACCTGCGGGAGGAACATCATGGCCGTATCGCCGTCGGCGTCCCGGGCATCGGGGTCGCAGCCCAGTTCAATGCCCAGCTTGAGCCCCTCAATGCTGGATTTCGCGGCAAAGAAGTGCATGATGGTATGGCCATGGTCATTCACCGCATTGGGGTCAACGCCCAACTCGACCAAATGACGCACCATCTGAGGGTTGGGCGTGTGCGCCGCATTGTGAATGGGCTGATCAAGCTGCATCTTCGGTTCGGCGGTCGGCCGATTCAGGGGGTCGCCGGCTCGCTTGAGCACGTCCATGACCTCCGGCAGGGCGCTGCGTCCCGCCAACTGATAGGCGGTTTCGCCCGGGTATCTTTCGTAACGCGCATAGTCAAACTTGAGATCAACCATTTCCTCGGCGACCTTCAGGTAATTTTCACCGCAGGCCACCAGGAAGGCATTGTTGTAGCCTTCGTCCAGTGGGTGGCGATAGGCTTCCGCTTTCAGTTCGGGCATCCGCCAGCGGCCATAGAGATCAACGAGAAAATTCCGTTCTTCGGCAGACCAGTCGTCCCGCGCCTCAATCAACGCTCGCAGCCGGCGGGCAGCCGCGGCGCAATCCTGCTTGGTGACCGCCAGTTGCTCCATGGCCCGCAAGGCGGCGGCGTGTTCGCCGGTAAAGAGGCGCAAACGCGTCGCGGCGTCATCAAACACCGGTACCTTGGGATACCAATTGCCGACACCGCGCCCGCTCCAAGGGACAAAGGCGATCTTCTTGGTGGCATCGCCGCCCTGCACCTCCTTGACGATGGCCGCCGCCGCGTCATACTCAAAGTTCGCCATGAGGAACAACGCCTTGTCCAGGCGAATATCCCGCTTGAAGCCGCGGGTCTGGCGGTCGTCAAACAATGCCAACGCCGGCTCATAAAGCCACTCCTGCCGGTAGCACCTTGTCCACTCCACCCAGGGCGTATCCGTCGCGACCAGGCCAAGGATACTGAAGCCGATGGATGGCACGGCCGTGTCGTAGAGCTTCGTCTCCATACAGGTTCGCGCCAGGGCGACAATCTGGGCGTGCGAGCCGCACCAGCGCGGCGTCAGGCTCCAGATGAAGCTCACGTATGCGCCGCTATAATCGGGGCGGTATTTCATCAGCTGCTTGAATTCCGCCAGATGATTGCCGCCGTAGTCATCCAGCAGGGGCTTGTAGGCGCCGGCCCAATCAGGGTGGAGTTCAATGGCCGCCCTTGCGTGATAGAGGCACTTCTCCATGGCATCGGCATAGATTTTCCAGCCCTTTTCCGTCACCGTATCGGCATAGCCGCTGCCACGGCCCTGCCAGGCACGGCTCAATTCATTGACTGCCCGCGTCACATGCACCAGCCATTGGTCCTGCAACTGCTCTTCATAGCCCCGCAGATGCTCCGCCAGCAATTGAAAATCTGTTTTGTCATGGGTGGTCGGC
>JAAZKQ010000017.1 GCA_012799755.1 Lentisphaerota bacterium
GGGTCCGTGGCGAGTCTGTAGGAGATACCAAAGGCATCAAGCCGCGCGCAAAGCGCGTTGACATTCGTCGCCACGCCGTTGTCCAGCACCGCCACCGGCCGCCGTGCCGTGATGGGCTGCGTCAACTCCGCACGCTGCTGTAGGGTGATGTCGTAGTAGTTCTGACCAATGCGCTGTCCCGCGCTGTCCCGCAAGGTCAGGCGCAGCTGATAGCTGCCTGCCGGCGCCATGGGCAACTCCAGACGCGCGGGATTGACGCTGTTGGCCTGCGCCGGCAGCGCCGGCACCGGCCAGGTTCCCACCGGCCGCCGGTCGTCATCCGTGGGGCCGACCAACTCGCCCGTCAGCACAAGCTCGCTGTAGACCTGGTTGCTGCTGTTCACCACCTCGCAGAGCCAATCGCTGCTCTCGCCGGCATAGAGGTGCCGCGGTGGAAAGTTGCGCTCGGAATGCAGGGTCGGCAACACCGGCTGATTCCACAACGGCGCACATTCGAGGGTATCAATGTTGAACCACGGCGCAAAACCCGTGTAGCGCCGATCCATGCGATAGAGCTCCAGAATGCGCCGGCCATAGAGGTTCATGGGCATCGCCGGGCTCATCCCCGGCAACAGCGCCTCGCTCAAACCAATGGCGCCCGTGAAGCCGATGCCGTTCGGCTGCGCCCACTTGGTTTCCGCCTTCGCGTACTTGAGATAGTCCTCGGCGTTGCCGACGCGGAAAGTCTTGTCCGTCTTCCAGCCCCAGGAGAAGCCGATATTTTCCCAAGCGACCAGTGGCCGCGATAGCCGTTCCTGCTCGCCGTAGATTTCAAGCAGGCCTTGGTAGATGGCCTCGCTCTGCCGGTCGCGCAGCGTCCAGGGACTGGCCAACGCCACGTAGGTATGCAGATCAAGCACGTCGGTGTCCAGCGGATCGCGGCCGTAGCTGCCCCAACCGGCCGCGCCGGAGAAATTGCTGATGGGGCGGCGCTGCCCGTCGAGTTCGCGAACCAGAGCGACCTGCGCGTTGAGCTGTCGCCACACATCCGGTCGGGCGGCATGGCGCACTTCATTGCCCATGGACCACATGCACACGGACGGATAGTTGTAGCTGTCCACCACAAATTGCCGGATTTCGCGCAGATTCTGTTCCCCGAAGGGCTCTTCGTCAATGGCCACGGTGAAGCACCAGGCCCATTCATTGAAGATCATCATGCCGAGCTCATCCGCGATGGTCAAGGCAATGGGCACAATCGGCATGTGGGAATTGCGAATGATGACGTAGCCGTTGTTGCGCTCGTTCTGGATGCTCTCAGTCAGCCGCGCCTCCAGTTCCTCCGCGCTTTCGGGAAAACCGCCGTAGCTCGGCGAAGGAATGTTCTCGCCAAAGAGATAGATTTCCTCGCCGTTGAGATAGAATTTGCCCTCGCGGACTTCGAAGCGACGGAAGCCGAAGCGCTCGCTACGGGCGGCAAGCACGCGGTCGTTGCCGTCCAGCACCAGCAGGGTAAAGAAGTACAGGTAGGGCCGATCCACATGCCAGAGTTGCACCGGCGGCGTGTCGTCCAAAACCATGTGCAACTGACCGCTGTGCGCGTTGGGTTGCTCTGCCAGTGTCTTGTATGCCGCGGCATTCCAGTCGGCAATACGCTGCGACAGCTGCGCCGGATTGGCGACATTGGCATCGGCCTGCATGGCGCTGCTCACCACGCCCACCAGGCGAATGTCGGTCGTCACGCCGCTGTAATTCTGCACCACGTAGGACGCCCGCAGCTCATGCCGTTCCTGCTCATGGCCCGGACAGCGCGGCAGGGGATCAATCAGGAGCTTTTCAATGCGCAGCAAGGGCTCCAGGCGCAAGGTCACATTGCCCCAGATGCCGCCGCGGATATTTGACATGCTCCACTGCGAGCCGTAGGCATGCGTGACGGGCTCACGGCGGCCGAAGGCCGGGCCGAAATCCGTCAGCACCCGCAACGCCAGGCTATTTGTGCCCGGCCGCAGGGCTTCGGTCACATCCACTTCGTACTCGGTGAAATCGCCCTTGTGCTGACCGACTTGCCGGCCATTGACGAAGATCAGCGCCTCGTAGCCAATGCGCTCAAAATGCAGGATGACACGCCGGTCGGCCAAGTCTTCCGCGCTGAGTTCAAGCTGCCGGCGATACCAGCCCTTCACATAGGGCTGATCCCTCTTGTATGCCTGCCGATAGTGCCGGAACCAGTCCAGCGGCACAGCAATGTCGTCCCAGCCGCTGTCATCAAAATCGGGCCGCTCATAGCCGCTGGTCAAATCGTCATCCGCCGCAAAGGGCCCTGCGGCATTCACCAAGCCGGATATCTTCCAGCTGCCATTGAGCGAACGGCGCTCGGTAAACGCCGCCGGTCGCAATTTCTGACCGGCGACATTCACTGTCACCGCCGACGGTGCAATCACCGGCACGCGCCGAAAATTATGCGGCGGCGGCACATAGGCCGATGGCGCCGCCACCGCCGCCGACACCAAAAGACCAAACAACAACATGAGCGTTTTTTTCATTTCTCTGGACTTCTCCTTGGAAAGATGCCGGCGACGACAATTTGCCTCAACTGAAAAACTATAACATAGCGCCGCTTTCGCCCCCGCAAGCAGGCGGACAAAGCCCGGGGCGGTGTGAATTGTAACCGGTCACCCATTGATAATTGGCTGTTTGTAAGCGGTCGGCGATTGATAACCGTTGTGCCGGCGGTCTTTTTCAGCTGTTGTGCCTTTACAAGGCACTGCCTCATGGGGAGCTCGCCACCCCAGCCTGAAGGCTGGGGTTAAGCATGGTTAAGCGCCTACGGCGCAACATGGACAATATGGACACGATGGACGACAAGACCTGCTCGCTCGCCGTCCA
>JAAZKQ010000145.1 GCA_012799755.1 Lentisphaerota bacterium
ATCTGCGGAATCTGCGGATAAAAAAAGGCAAACGCAGCAGCTCTCCCCGCCAAACAGCCATCCACAAAAAATAATCTGCGAGAATCTGCGGAATCTGCGGATAAAAAAAGGCAAACGCACCAGCCCTCCCACCACCAAACAGCCACCCACAAAAACAATCTGCGGTCATCGGCGAAATCTGCGGATAAAAAAAGCAAACGCAGCAGCTCTCCCCTCGCCAAGCAGCCACCCCCAAAAAACAATCTGCGGGAATCTGCGGAATCTGCGGATAAAAAACTCTTTCATCCGCAGCCGCTCAGGCAAAGCGGCGGCGGACGATGTCACGAAGCATGGGTGCACGGTCGTCGCCATTAAGGCCGCAGTGGAGCACAAAGGGCCGTTGCGCCCACTGCCGCAGGCGTTCCGCCAAGCCCGCCGGCTGGTAACGGTCGTTGATGGCCGCCAGCGCAAAGAGCGCGTAGGACAGCGCGTTGTTGACGTGATTTGCACGCGCATAGGGCCCGTCGTCGGCAAGATCGGCACAGAAAGTCTCCGCGTAGTCCTCCACCAACGCCAGCAGCGCCGGCACGGCCTCGCAGTCCCCCAAGCGTCCCAGCAAACACAAGGCCTTAATGCGATTGGGATAGACGCCCGCCGGCACCGGCCGCGGCGAGGTGATGGAGCGCCGCAGCTGTGCGCAGGCCCGGTTGTCGCCCGCAAGTCCCAGCGCCACAGCGAGATTTTCCGCGTACGGGCCGTCCTTGCTCATCTCGGCATAAAGGCCGTCACAGATGGCCTTGCGCACAGCTTCGGGCTGTCGCCGCAATTCGCGGGCGGCCCACAACGCCAGGACCGGACTTTGCTCTTCCACCGGCAGACGCACGTCTGAATTATGCCAACGGTAGGAAATGATGTCCTTGCTCAGTGCGGCGATGTATTCCTCAACCGTCGTCGGCAAGGATGCGGGCCGCGGCACGCCATTGGCTTGGCGCGGACCGTGCAGATCAGCGATGCCACAGCGCCATTCCTCATTGAGGCAGCCGCTGGCGCGCAGTTCCGCAGCCAATTCATCATAGGGGACATCCCGCAGGGTCACGCCATGCTTTTTCGCCAAGACCGCCGCCACGGCGGCAGCTTCGCCGGCTTTGCGGAAATCCCGTTCCATGCGTAAACCGCCGCCAAGATCGTGGTCCAAGCCCATAATCTTACCGGCCACCAAGAGACCATCAAGCCCCTTGGGCAGCAGCGCGTCGTAGGACAGCGCTGCCGAAAAACCATAGCGCTGCATGCCGCAAAGCACCCGCCAGTCAATCATCGTATCGCTTTCGTAGGCATAATCGCCATTCATATTAGTCAGGTCCTGCGGCGTGAAGGTGTAGAACAGCGGCTTGGCGGGCGTTTTGCCGGCAAGCGCGTCATCCCAAGTCAGCATCTCGTCGCAGAGAGCATGTCCTTCCTCGCGTTGTCCCAATACCGCGCCGTTGTAGAGCAGCCGGCGACCATTGCCGTAGCGGCGTTTCAGCGGACTCTTGGTGGATGCCGCCAAGATGGCCCGACTGAGTTCGTCCGCGCTGGGATCGCTGAGAAAGCCGCAGAATGTCCAACAACCACGGGCCAAACCGTCGTTCAAATCGCCGATGGTCTTGGAAAAGGCCATTTGCGCGCCATCCCAATCGCGGCCGTAGATCATGCTGCCGCCGGCCAGGCGCAGTACCGCGCCGCCGCCCGAGGCATCAATGACCACGCCGGCAGCGACGTCCCAAAGCTCGCTGCGGCGCAGCAGGCGCAGACCACAGACCTTGTTGCCATCAAGCCAGACGCCGCAGGGCGTTGTTTCGTAAGCGAGCTTGGCGCCGGCTTTGAGCGCGGCTTGTTCCAGCACGGCGGTGCGGACAATGCCGGGGATGCAACGCCCCTCCTCGGGATTTTTCTGGCACTGGGTGTAGTTGCCGACGCGGCTCAGCAGCATGGCCTGCTCGTCGAGTTCCTGCCAGCGTCCGCCAGAGCTGCCGTAGTAGTAATCCCAGACGCAACCGAGGGTCATCAGGCCGCCGGGACCGTGCTGACGCTCAACGCCAAGACAGCTGAGGCCCAGGCGCGCAGCGGTGATCAACGCGTCGGCGCCGGCTGTGCCCAAACCGACCACCGCCAGATCAACACTCTCCCGGGGAACAAAAACCTCCTCCTGTACGACATGCCGGCCTTCACGCAGTGTATGCAGAGTTGCTGACATCAGGCGTCCCTCCCTTCATAAGCCGCCATAAGCGACCCGTAAGACGCCGATGGCCGCCAGTGCCAGGACGGCTCGACCTCCCGGTTGATCGGCGCACTATACTCACATGCGATGGCGCCGGCTTCGGCAGCCAGCTGCCAATCCCGCGCCAAGCCGCGGCCACGCAGTTCCGCCCAGGTGTCATGCAATGCCTGGCGGGCCTGTGGCCAGCCCGCGTCCATCGGCAATGCGACCTTGAGAGTCAGCTCGTCAGGCAATGCACCACGCACGCAGCACCACCGCTCGGGCTCAGGGGACTCCGGCGGCGGCGCACCGGCCACGGTCGCCACCATGGCCCCGCAAATGCTTTTGCGCAGCGGCACGCCTTGGGCTAGCGTATGCCCGACGCCCTCGCTGGTGCTGTCAACGATGTGCTCGGCCGCGACTGTGCTCATGCCATCGCGATTCCATAGCGTCACCAGCCAGCCGCCGCCATCGCCTGCTGCGATCTTCATCACCTCGGTGTAGAGCAGCACGCGACAACTCTGCTCGTGGAGTCTCGTTGCCAGCAAATCGGCTACGGGCGGCAAATGGACGCGACCATCAACGAACAGGCCCCACGCAACCATGGCCTCAGCAAGCTCGCGACCGGCGGGCGTCGTCGCATCGGGGCAACTTGGCTGATGCAGCGCAGCGCTGAAATCGTAACCGAGGACCATGCCCCGTTCCACCAGCAAGGTACCCGTGGGGTCAGCCATCGCCAGACCACAGCCAAGCATCGTGCCGCCTATCACCAATCTCTTGATTTGCAACATGTTAGTGAGTATCCTTCACACTTTTCCTGCCTATCCCTGCAAGCCCGTCTGCGACAAAGCTCCCTCCCGGCACCTTTCACCCTTTATATGATAGCGCAGCTTTTATTTGGCGCCCGAAGCCGCGAAACATATCAGTCTGGAGCAAGCGACGCCAAAGCGAACGTCGAAAAGCGCAGTGGGGTTGGGTTTTGCGGCAACCGGTCACCCATTGATATGCAGCTCCGGCAAACTACGCTAAGAACGCCTGTCGCCCAGGCCGCGAAGCGGCAGAAGCGCTGAAAGCGCAAAACATACCAGCCCAGGGCAAGCACACTGAAAGTGTGCGCCGCCCTGGGTAGAGGGCCGTTTATGTTCGTGTTCCTCGGCCCCTTTGGCCGCAGTCGGCGAAGCTGAC
>JAAZKQ010000146.1 GCA_012799755.1 Lentisphaerota bacterium
CGCAAGGCGCTGAGCCGAAAAGGGATAGGTAGGGGAGCGCGAGGGGGGAGGAAAGGGTCGAGGCCGCAGACCTGCGCCGCAGGCGCAGGGATAGTCGGATAGCCGCGCAGCGGCGGCCCGAGCGAAGCGAAGGGTATCTTCCTCCCCCTCGCAAAACCAGCCATATCCTCTCGCCTCAGAGCGAGGCCAGGGCCTCATCGGTGGTCTTGAAGTGCATTTTGGCGACTTTGGCCAAGGCGTCCCGTCCGCCTTTGGCGGCGACGGCCTTGGCGCAGGCCAGCACCGCCGCGCTGGCGCCCTTGGGCAATTCCATGCCAAGGTCGGCGCCGAGTTGGGTCAGCCGGCGCACAAATTCCGCGCGAGCGAGGATGGACGCCGCCGCCACCGCCACGTCCGCTTCCGCGCGCGGTCGCTGTTCCAGGCGCAGGCGTTTGCCTCGTTCACCCAGCGCGCGCAATACCGTGCTTTCACTGGCGGCAAACTGGTCGGCGATGGCGCGCGGACAATCCGGCACCTTCTCCAGCACATTCTCCAAAGCGCGGGCATGGCCCCAGGCTAGGAGGCGATTGAGATTGCCGAAGGACGCATACAGGCGGTTGTAGGCCTCCGGGCCAATAGCCACCACGCTGAAGCGGTCGGCGCATTCGCGGCGAATAATGTCCGCCAGCACCGCGATTTTTTTGTCGCTCTTGATGTTTTTCGAGTCCGTGACGCCGGCCTGCAAGAGCGTCCTGGCGCTGTGCTCGTCGGTGTAGGCGCAGGCAATCACCAGCGGCCCGAAGTAATCGCCCTTGCCGCTTTCATCTATGCCGGCGTGTGGAGTGAACTGCTCGGGGCTTTCCATCTCGGCGAGCACCGTTTCATAGCCGAAGCGGGCTTCGTGGAGAATCTCGGGCTCCAGGAGGAACTGAACGAAGTCGGCCGTTTCGCGTCCCTGCACCGTCAATTTGCCGGATTCGTAAGCGACCACCGTCGTCTTGCCCAGTCGTCCGCGCCAGCGTGCATAGGGCAGCTCATCAAACACCCAGCCGCGATCAGCCATCAAACTCTTCAAGGCAGCCGCCTGCGCGGCATCAATCGTACACACATAATTCGTCACCGCCGGCGGCATGACGCACTCCTTTATGTTCGTGTTCCCCGGCCCCTTTGGTTCCAGCTGGCGATGCAGCCTGCAGCCAAGGAGCAATGGAACTCATTTTTCGTGTTTGCTATGTCGCACCCTTACAGGGTGCAATTTCGGGGGGACGCTTACCCAGGGCGGCGCACGCTTTCAGCGTGGCTTGCCCTGGGCTGGGTATGTGGTACGCCTTCAGCGTACTTTTTCGGGGGGGACGCTTACCCAGGCTGGGTATGTTTCGCGCTTTCAGCGCTAAAAACCAAAGAGGCGACAGAAAAACGCAAACACACCGGCCTTCCTACACCAAGCAGCCTACTCTCAAAAAAATCTGCGCAAATCTGCGACATCTGCGGATAAAAAATGTCTGTTATCAATCGCTGACCGCTTACGCGTTCTACCTAATATAGCTCGCGCGGGCATTGACGTCTGCCGGCGGGGGATTACCTTGAGAAGCTGACGCAGGAGAAGACCTGCTGAGTTTGTCCTGTCGCTGAACGAAGTGCCAACCATCTGTGGAGAAGAATCATGCGTATTGGTGTGACGAACGGCCTGCGGCCTGAGCGTGAAAACTGCATTTTTGACCGTGTGCGCGACATGGGGCTGAAGACCTGTCAGTTGAGCAGCTGGAACTCGGCCTATTTAACCGCCGCGCTGGCCGCGAAGGTCGTGTCGCAGAGCAAGGAGAGCGGCGTTGAGCCCTGCGCCTTTTGGGCCGGCTATTGTCCGCCCGCAAAATGGAATTTCACCGAGGGGCCGACGACGCTGGGGTTGGTGCCGCGGGAATACCGCAAGCAGCGGCTGATTGATCTGAAGCGCGGCGCGGATTTTGCGCGGATGATCGGCGTGCCGGCGATCATTACGCACTGCGGGTTCATTCCCGAGAATATGACCGATCCTGAGTACCAGCCGGTGGTTGACGCGATTGGCGAGGTGGCTGTGTACTGCAAGGAGCGCGGGCTGGAATTCTGGTTCGAGACCGGTCAGGAAACGCCGGTGGTGCTGCTGCGGGTGATTGAGGACGTGGGAACGGGCAATCTCGGTATCAATCTGGACCCGGCCAATCTGATTATGTACGGCAAGGGGAGCCCTTGCGACGCGCTGGAGGTGTTCGGCAAGTATGTGCGTAATCTGCATGTGAAGGACGGAATGCCGCCGACCAACGGTCGCGAGCTGGGCAAGGAGGTGCAGGTCGGCAAGGGGATGGTGAATTTCCCGCGGTTGATGCACAGGCTGCGGGAGCTGGGTTTTGATGGGGAGTTCATTATTGAGCGGGAAATCCGAGAAGGCGAGGAGCAAAGGCGGGATATTCTCGAAACCGTCAAGAACTTGCAGCTGTGGTGGGGGGAGAAGTAGTTTTCTTTATCCGCAGATTGCGCAGATTAGCGCAGATTATGGCGGTGTGTCTTGTCGCTTCGCGTCAAGTCACGCCGCCGGTTTTTTGTAAATTGGGGCAGATTCTCGCAGATTGCTGGTGTCTCACGCGTCGGCGCGAAGGTTTTTTATCCGCTGATTACGTGGATTCTGGCGTTGTGCTCTTGGCGGCTTTTTTTTGGCGAGGGTGCTTTTGAGTTCCTGCCAGGGGAAGAAGTAGACTGTATAGACGGTGGCGTAGATGAGGAATGAGTCGGGACTGAGTGTGTGGGTGAAGGCGAAGAAGAAAATCAGCAGGTGCATGCGGACGACATTGACGTAGGGGCGCATCATGGCGTCCCCCATCCGGGAAGGATCGCGTTTTTCGAGCATTTGGGGCGTTGGCGTCTCGCCCGCCGCAGCATTGCGGAGACCCTTGACGGCGCTGATGAGCGGCTTGAAGATGTGGTGTCGTTCGGCGATAATCGTGGGAATGAGGAAGAGACCGTAGGGCCTGACGAGGTGGCGCCAGGCCAGCAGCCAGAGCAGCGGTGGGTTCATGAAGGCGTTGCCAAAGCTGTCGCCGGGCAGGCTCGGGAGGGGGAAGAAATGATTGAGGAAGACTGCGTGACCGGCGTGAAAACCACAGAAATGCAGTGAAAAGAAGCCGAGGAGGAATAGCGCTCCCGTGCAAGCGCCGCAGACGATCACGACGCGTTGTTTGCCGGTGAGGTCTGGCCGACTGATGATGTACAAGCCCATGAGCGCCGGCGCGGCAATGGCCGACAGCAAAGAGAGGTAGCCCAGTACGAGGCTGCTGAGCCACAGGCCCCATACGAGATCGGCCGTCTGCCAGTGGAGCCCGTAGGCCAGGCCCAAGCTCAGCGCAAAGGCCGCAATGTCCGGGAGAATCCTGATGAAACGCGAGGTGTTGGCGGGCCTTGTCATGGGTAGGCGGCCCTTTCGTGCGCGCGGGTGGGGCAATGGCTGGCCTCAGGTCAGACTACGGATGGCGAGTTGGACAAAACCGTCGGGAGCATCTTTGTCAACGATGACGATTTGTTTGCGATGCGCGGGTGGCGCGCTCTTGCTGTGCTGGTGTTTGGTGACGTTTTTGACGCGCTTGCGGGCCGCGATAAGAGGCACGGTGATGGTCGCGCTGTCCGGGACGAGGCTTGGGCTGTCGAGATCGCAATCACCGGTGGCCCAGATTGCGGGCGGGCTGGGTTTGAGAAGTTTTTTTGACGCATAGTCGAGGGGCACGGCGGCGAGGTCGCCGGCGGCGCCGGGGAGGGCGTCTTCAACGATGTCTTCGCCGATGTCCAGCGCGGCGCCGGCGAAGAAGCGGGCGAACTGTGCCAAGCGGTGTGCGCTGAGCGCTTCAGAGACCGTCACCGTGATGGCGAAGCGGTCTTCGACGGTCTCCTTGAAGAAGATGCGGCGGCACCACGACCATTGGTTGGCGCTGCATTCGCCCTTGGCGAGATCAATGGTCTTGACGGCCGTGCGCAAGGCGATGTTCACGCGCGGCCAGACCAGATTGACGGTGAGCAGGTGCCCGCTGCTCTTGCTGGCGGCCAGGGACGGCATCTGCATGCCGACGAGGGTGATCTCAATGTCGCGACGATTTTTGGTTGCCATGTGTCCCTCGCTCTTGGGGTTGGCGTTGACTTAAATGGCGCTGTGCAGGAAGGCCTCAACGAGGGCGATGCTGTGTTTGGCGTCATGAATGGAGCACTCGGGCCTGTCGCCGGAGATGACGCAATCAATGAAATGGCGGTCTTCGAAGTAATAGCCGTAGAAGCGGTGGAATTTATCACTGCCGGCGAGTTCCTTGCCGTCGAGGACGACGCTGGTTTCGTTGGCTTTGCCGGTGGCGGCCAGCGAGTAGCTGATGCCGCCCTGATGGGAGAGAATCTTCGCCTGGGTGCTGACTTCCGCGCCCATGCCGAGGTCAATGAAGGCGCTGACGCCGATGCCGTGCATCTGGAATTGGTGGACGCGGCCACCGACGCGGTAATTGGCCTTGATGATGCCGGTGACGTCATTGTCGAAGATGCAGACGCCGTTCCAGGCGTTGTCAACCGGGCTGTCATAGCGGTTAATGACCATGGCGGCTTTTTTGGCGCTGGTGCCGCCGGAGAGATAGCGCATGAGGTCTACGGCGTGAATGGTGTCGGAGACGAAGGAGCAGAGGCTGCCCTTGTCGAAAGCGGCGTCGCCGTATTTGAAGAAGCAGCCTTCGACTTGGGTGACTTTGCTTTGCTCGGCGACGAGCTGGCGGGTCTTGCGCACGACCGGTATGAAGCGGCGGTTGAAGCCGACCATGAGGTGGCGTTGCTTGGCGTCGGCCAGGCGAGCGAGAGATTCGGCCTGGTAGGCGGTGATGCCCGGCGGTTTCTCAATGAAGGTGTGATAGCCGTGTTCGAGGGACAACGTGGCCACATGGAACATGCTGGCCGGCTCGACCAGGCAGAACACAGCGTCAATGGTCTCCTGCGCAAACATGTCGCGGATGAGCGTGTAGGTCTTGGGGATGGCGTACTTGGCGGCGAGGTCCTTCGCCCGCTGTTCAATCAGGTCACAGATGGCGACGAGCTTCACATCGGGCATCTCCGCCAAGGACGGCAGATGCACGCTGCGGGCGATGCCGCCGGCGCCAATGACGGCGACGCGGACGGGCGCTGAAACTGCTGGATACTGCATCGGGGACCTCCTGTTTGTAAATTTGCCCCGCAGGGGCACTACCATGCTTAACCCCAGGCTTCAGCCTGGGGATAGGCATACCCTCAGAAGTGGTGCCTCGTAGAGGCACTACAGGTCTGGAATCTTGGTTGAAATCTTTCTGTTATCATTTTCGGGTTGTGTTTGTCAGGCATTCGGTAGTGCCCCCACGGGGCACAACGGAGAATGCGAGCACTTCCCCCAGGCTAAAGCCTGGGGTTAAGCATAGTTAAGCGCCTACGGCGCAGACCGAGGCTTCAGCCCCATCGAGTCAAGTCATTCCTTCTATTACAACATTTCGCGCACTAACACCAAATCCAGGCCGGCAGCTGCTTAGGCCTTGATTTTGACGACGATTTTGCGGCTTTTGCCCTTGCCGCAGTTGGGCGCGTGGGCGTCTTCGGGGAAGAAGATGGCGAAGCAGCCGGGGCGGACGGGGTAAAAGGCCATGGGCTTGTCGGACCAGAAGCCGCAGTCTTTCTCTTCGTTGAAGCCGAGGTCGTGGCCGAGTCCGCTCAGAGGCGCCCAGCCCATGACTTCATCGCCGGAGACGATCATTTGCAGGTCAATGTAGCGGCGATGGACTTCGAGCTTGGCGCCGACAATGTCCTTGCCTTCGGGTTCCTGGACCAGCGCGAAGACGTCGTCGCCTTGGATGTCAATGCGGCCGAGGGCCAAGGTCGCCAGGGGGGATTCCTGAAGGAATTTGAATGCCTTGGCGAAGAGCGGGTGGGCGTTTTCGTAGTAACGGGCATTGCTGAGCGAGTCGAGAATCATGGTGGCGAGTCCTTGTCGTTGTCGGTGGTGGTCTCGGTGGATGGTTTTGGCGCGCGGCGGCGTCGGCCGGCGGCGCGTTTCTTCATCAGGGTGAGGGCATAGTTCTTTTTCTTGCTGCTATGGAGATCATAGAGTTCATGGACGAGTTGGGTGCCGCCGCTGAGCAGGTAGTGGATGAAGAGGTAGTCGTCACCGGGACCGATGCTGTGTTCGGGCGCTTCTTTGACAAGGTCCAAGAGGCCTTTGCTGTTCATCCATAACAAACCCCAACCATCGTGGAGTTCCTGGGGCATGACGCAGCGCTGGGGAACGACGAGGTAGAACTGGTTGGCAGCCTGGGCTGTGGCGAGGCGCTCAATGCGGGAGCCTTGGTAGAGCATGCGGTCCAGTGCGGCGGCGCGTTCGCAGAGGCGGTGATACTCCTCGTCGCTGCTGTGCTGGTAGTCCCAATTGGCGAATTCAGCGAAGAGGACATTGCCTTCGCGCAGGTGCGGTTCTTTGGCGCGAATGGCGGCCTGCTGCTTTTCGACCATGGCCTGGACGGTCGTGCGTTCCTTGGCGATGTCCTGCCGCTGCGAGCATTCAGGCCAGCAGTCTTCGCGTCGGCTATGGCAAAGGAAGATGGCGCTGCGCATGGGGGGCAAACGCACGGCGTTGCGGCGTTTACTGATTTCGGTGCTGGGCTGGGGGCACCATAGGGCGGCAACGTCCACTCTGGTACGCGCCTTGCGGATGGGCACGTTGACAGCCACGCCGACGGGCATTTGGTCGCGGCACAACCAAGCCAAGGCGGCGCATTGCAGCCTATACTGGTCATTGCCGTTGGGGGACTTGCTCATAACCTGGTCATGTCTGCGTGTTCAGCTGATATTGGCGGCAAGAACTTGCATGGAGCCCATGGGGACATTGCCGAGAAATTTGATGATGATGGCGCACTTGGCGCGGAAGAGGAAGAATATGGGGCGGTCGTACTCGTTGAGGGTTTCGAAATTACCTTGGCCCTTGGCGATGACCAAATCGGCTGCGCGCATGGCGGCCATGAACTCATCGCTGCTGTGGCGGCTGGACACTCCCGGCGTGGCGTCGCCGGTGCACACATAGGGCAGGCCGCCAAGGCCCGATGGAACCAGCTCGCGTGGCGTGACGTCGTTGAGAATGGGGTAGCCGCGAACGCCAAGGGTGATTTTGTCCCGGTAGAAGTCCACCAGCAGGCGGTCAAAGACGGCCTCGCCACAGTTGTCGAGGACGTAGAAGATGGACTTGGCCTGGTCCATGCGGCTCTTGAGCAGCGCTATGGCCTGCTCGTGAATGGGGAGGGTGAAAGCCTCAATGATGCGGCCGCGGGCGCTGTCCAGGTCGAACTGCGCGTCAACGCCGTAATCAATGATATTGCCGGCGATGGCCAGGCGAACGGCGGCGGCGAAGGGGTCTGCCTGCGCGGCGATGTCGGGCTGGAGTTGTTCGAGGAGCTCGTGGGCCAGTTCAGTGGAGCGGTCTTTTTCTTCCAGGTAGAGATCGTCGTTGCCGCTGATGCCGCGGAGGATGCGGTTCAGTTCGCGGGCGAAGTCCGGCGGGGTATTGGTCCAGTCAAGAGCGGCGACGGCGGCGAGCATGTCGCGTGTGCAACGCTCTTGCAGTTTCGGGTCAGTCACGGTCGTTTTGACGGTGTGGATAACGTGGTTCAGAACACAGGGAATGCAGTCAATGGTAATATTCATGGCACGGGTTGTTCGGGGTTGGGGGGAGTGTTTCGGGGAAAAAAGCTTTTTTTAGTGTATACCTTGGCGGGGTACTTGCAACTGTGTGCGCAGTGATGTTTTGGCGCTGGGTAATTGCGCGCTATGGACAGGGTGGACGGGGTGGACGGGGTGGACGGGGTGGACGGGGTGGACGGGGTGGACAGGGTGGACGGGGTGGACAGGGTGGACAGGGTGGACAGGGTGGACAGGGTGGACAGGGTGGAC
>JAAZKQ010000147.1 GCA_012799755.1 Lentisphaerota bacterium
GCTACGCTTTCAGCGTGCAATTTTGTCGTTTGCGGCAGGAATTTGGCAAACGGCACCAAACGTGCGTCTTCCGGCAGAGTGGAAGCGGCTTCCAGCCGCTTTCGAGTACGCCTTGCCCGCCTGCCCGCTGCTTGCACACAGTCACGTCTGTTTTCAGAGAGTGCAGCTACCAATGGGTGACCGCTTAGACGACCACGTAAGCGGGCGCCCATTGATATTCATGGTCTCCAGTCCAAGCGAGGGTCGTCTCTCCCTCGCGCGCGCGAACCATTGGATGGGGGCCCCCCAGGGTGGGTGGGCTGATGATTTCAAGGAACGGCACGAAACATAGCCGAAAAGCCGGCTTTTTTCACGCAAAAAATCACCGAGTGACAGCATTTTGTGCATTGCCATGATTTCAGATGCGCTCTCATAAGGATTTTCGCGCAGTTTCCTGTGAGTTCAGATGAGCCCCGACTCCTCCGCTCTTGCCCTCTATTTTGCCGAACAAGGGCATAACGACACGGGCATTGACCGCTCATTGGCAGTCGTTGTCCCAGTCCGCCTTGTTGACGCCGCTCTTCCGCAAAGCGCCACCTCATGTCCCGTTGGCATGTGGTTGGCCTTTGACGCTGAAAACAAAAGGCGGCAGGGGCTGACTGTTATCAATGGGTGACCGGTTACTGGTGTGGGTAATCGCTCACTCATTGATATTGGCAGCCTCAGCAAGCTGCGCCAGGCGCGTCCCTCCTGGTCGTGCCGTAGGCGCTTAACCATGTTCGAGGCGGCTTAACGGAGGATTTTGAACGCAATGATCGAATTCCAGTCATTGGCGGAATTGCCTTTGCCGATGAAGCGCAGTTGTCGGCAGCTCGCCGGGACGGCGAAGCGGTATTCTTCAAAGGCCGTGGTTTTCCCCGAACTTTTTCCGGAAAACACATGTTCCCATTGTGTGCCGTCTTGGGAGCACTCAATGGCAAAGGACGCCACGCGTTTGTCGCCGGCAATCCAGCGGATGGCCACTCCCTGTACCTGCGTTTCTTCCGCCAGCAACGCCGTAAATGTGACCGAACGCCCCCGGGCATCCCAGTAAGAGGTCTTGGTCGGATTGTCATCCAGCATGCCAAACAGCTGGTCGGGGCTGGCATTATCCGTCGAAAAGAGCCAGAGCAGGCCATGTTCGCGTTTTCCCGGTGGTGAAAAAGCCAGCATGCCGCTCATTGGATCCTGGTGGCAGCGGCGGTCCTCCAGAAATGCCAGGCACGCTGCGGGGAACAGCCAGCCGTCATCACTGGCAGAAGGCGACAGCACCCCAGCCAAATTCATGCCGTCAATGACGATATCCGCTGATTTTTCCGGCAAGACGATGTCATGTCCACCCAGGGAGAAGGCGAAGCGGCCGTCTTTTTCGACTGCCGTCACGCCCCGCTGGTGCAGGAAAGGTCGCAGCGGCACAAAAAACTCGCGGTCTTTCTTTATGGCCTTGACCTCGTCCAACACCTTGCCCTCCAAGACAATCATGCCCGGCGTCAGGCGCGGCGCCGACGCGGTTGGCAATGGCTCAGGCAGTTCCAACTTGGGCATTCCCTTGCCACTGCCGGGCGCAAAACGGTAATCGCCTGCCGACGGCGCCGGGAAGAACAAGGTGTGCGCGCCTGCCTGCACCTCGCAGGCGAAGGCCGAGTCCGTCGCCGGGCGCACTTCCCAGAGTCCCGGGGCCAGGCCGACGCATAGGACTTGGGTCCCGGCCTGTTCAACCGACAGCGAAAACGGCTGACTAATCAAGCCCGTGCCCCTGGCCAGGCTGACCAGACGATCCGCTAGAGATACCGTGTAGCTGACATCCGTGGCGCTGGTTACGCAGGGAAGAGGCTCGACGGCACCGTCCAACACCTGCAAGACCGTCAGGAAAACATCGTTTTTGCGCGCCTGCTGCGGTGAAAACATGATTCGATGGCCGTGTGCCTCCGGCGCGGTCGGATTCGGCGGCGTATACTGCCGGCCAAAGACATTGGTGGACTTTTCGCCGCTGAGCACTTCAACGGCGCGCTCTGCCGGCGGCGGCAGCACCATGTTGACATCCAGCGCGCTGGTCAGGCCAAAAGCCTCGCTGTGCAAGCGAACGCCGGCGTCCGTCATGGTCGGTGGCTGCAAGGTGTTGATTTGCCAGTACTTCTTAAAGTCCGCATTTGCCGTTGTCATGTCGTCCAACACGATGATTGCCGCCGGATGGCCGGGCGCGGAGAGATTCAGGAAACAGAATTGTCGCTGGTAATCGCTGATCTTGGCGGAATAGGCTCCGGCCAAGTTGGCGGCATAGTAGCTGAACAGCGGCCGCTGCGGCGATGGCCCAAAGCTGCACGCGACCACTTTGCCGTTGTTGAACACGGGATCGGTGCGGGCTTGCTCCGGCGTGCGCGGACTCGCCAGCACGAAACGGGCCCCGCCGTCGTTGGCCTCGTTCCGCAGAAACTTTTCCTCCGGGTCAACCGCCAGCATCATGCTCTGAGCGATTGAGCGTTTACAGAAATTCATATCATAGGGAGTGCCATAAAACAGGTACTGCGCCAGCGAAGCCGCCAGCATGCCGCGGCAGTAAATCTGAAAAGCGCCGGCGTCGGCATGTTGATGACCGCCAAAACGATAGCCACCGCCCTTGATCTCGGCCACCACGTCGCCGGCCGCCAGGCCAAAATTCCATCCGGTTCGCGCCACCATGCCCCCGAGAACCGGCCCGAAATCAATCGTGAGGGGAAGCTGCCAGAGATCGTCGTCCGGCTCAATGGTTGGGTCATTGACGAGCAGGAAAAGCACCGGGTCGCCGGGCAGGCCGCCTTGCCGTAGAAACTCGCCTTTGACCAGCGGGTTGCCGCTGTAGGCGTAGCACAGCAGAAAGGTCATCGGCGCTTTCCAGTAGTAACCGGCATAAGCGAAGCGGTCGCCGTCGCGGATCATGCTGCCATTCGGCAGCCGCATGTAGAGCCAGTACAGGGGGACATTTTTGATATTCGGATGAAAGACTTCCCGGTTCAGCATGCGTTTGAACAGCCAGGCTGCGTGCATTTCGCAGCCGAAGCGGTAGCCGGCATAGCTGACGCCCTGGTTGTGCCGCGGCGAATCATATTCAAAGCGGCGCATGGGCACGAGGCTTTCCAGGATTTGCCAAGCGCAATACTGGTAGGGCAGGGGGTCTTCGTCATAGACGGCAATGGCCAGTGATAGCAGGTCGCGATTAACCTGCGCCTCATTGCCGTGACCATTGACGATTGATTGCCGGAAGGGCGGCCAGCCGCATTCCATGTCATCAGCCAAGCGCATCAAATGCTGATGGAGCACCTGGCGTTCAGAGTCGGACGTGATGTCATAGCACCAGTCATAGACCCTGGCGGCGGCGTAGATGGCGGCGCCGATTTCGCGGGTGATGTCCAGCAGGTTGCCGTATTCCACTCGGGACAGATAATCCAGCATCAGCTGCACCGCTTCCCGGCCGACCTGCTGTTCGCCGGTCATGAGGTAATAAAAGGCCTTGATCGCGGCGACGTTTTCGAGCCGCGTGTTGTAGGGGAGCTCGCGGTCCGGCGCAAACGTGAAGGCAAAGGGCGCCAAAGCCTGCTTCTGAACCCTCTCCCAGGCCGCGGCATGCTCGGGGTGAGTGAGGTTGGCCTTGATTTGCGGCAAGGTGTCCGGCGTCACCCAGAGGCGCGGATGCACCTTGGGCGGCACGGCTGTCGGCTGGTAGTTCGCAGCGACTTCAGGCACCGGCGGCGGACGGTAGCTTATCAGCTCAACCGTATCCAAGCGGACGCCGCGCGGAAGCCAGATCTTCAGCTGCTGGGCCTCGCCGCTCAGCGTGAATTTGCCCAGAGTCTGGCGGGAAATCTTCGGCTGGGCCCAGGGGACATAGACGACGCGCCGCGTCGGCCGCTGCTCGTCAATTTGCAATTTGAGGAACATGGACTGATGCTTGCTGCGGGCATTGCGCATCAGCTCCCGGCCATACTCGTCAACGTCGGCGCTGGTGCGCAGGGAAAAGCGGTCTGGACGCTCGGCCTGAATGGTGAAGGTGAGGTCCGGCGGCGCTTCGTGATCCAGCTCGTTTTTCTCCTCGACTCCCGGGGCCAAGGTGACCCCCTGGCCGCTTTTCGTATCAGGAATCACTGTGACCACAGCCCGCTCTGGCGACAAGGCCGCCTGCTCGGCCTCCAGTAACACGGACTTGCCGGCTGGAATCAAAACCGGCTGAGCCGACAGCATGGCGATCGAAGTCAGGGCAAAAAATGGTATGGCGATTCTCATGGCAAGTTCGCTTTCTTGTTTTCTGGTTTGATGGTTTATGGAGCCGACAATGCGGCCTAATATAGTCCAAGGGGGTGCTCCGCCAACGGCGCCTTCCGAGCAACCTGTTTTCCAAGGCAAGCGGTCAGCCATTGATACAGGCCGTGCCGGCGGTCGTTTTCAGCTGTAGTGCCTTTACAAGGCACAGCTACATGGGGAGTTTCCCCACCCCAGGCTGAAGTCTGGGGTTAAGCATGGTTAAGCGCCTACGGCGCAAAAGCGTCCATAACGTCCATAGTGTCCATACTGTCCATAGCAGCTGACAGAAACAACAGTTATCAAC
>JAAZKQ010000148.1 GCA_012799755.1 Lentisphaerota bacterium
CAATGACCCTTTCCTTCCCCTCGCAAAACCCACTTATGCTTTTCGGACAAGCTCCAACTACAGGTCTCCGCCCCGCCGCAGCCGCTTGGTTTCGCTGCGGATGCGTTTGGCGGCGAGTCGCCGCTCCTTGCTGGCGCGGGTCGGTTTGGTTGCTCGGCGTGGTTTTGGTGGCGTCGCGGCGGCCAGCAGTATGTCCACCAGCCGATTGAGGGCGGCTTCGCGATTGCGCTTTTGGCTGCGATACTCCTGCGCATTAATCACCAACACGCCATCGCTGGACAAGCGCGAACCGATCTGTTTCAGGAGCCGTTGACGCACCCCCTCGGGCAAACTCGCTGAACTCGTCACCGGAAAACGCAATTGCACTGCCGACTCCGTGCGGTTCACGTTTTGGCCACCAGGCCCTGACGCTCGCGTAAACTCGAACTCAATCTCATCCATGGCGATCTGCAGAGTCGGTCCCACGCGCAAAAAACGCCGGCTATCGGCGCCGCCATCCTGTCCTGCCTTCGCTTCCGTCATGCCCTGTTGCCTCCTGGCGCTCTCTGCATCATGGCCCTTGTTGCTCCCCCTTAATTGAACAGGCATCAACAATCTCAAGGAGACCCCACTTCTGCCAATCGGCATGGCCATCGCAGTATGTAAACACATTGCCCTTGCCGTGGCGGTTTGCCGGTCTATTCCCCGACAACAAATAATAGCCATCGTCTGTCGTGTTCGGCCGGCTGCCGCCCATGCCCTCTTCCAGCAGCATCGGACACTCCGCCGGTTTGCTCACGTCGCCCGTATGCGCGTCCTTAAGGTCGGAATTGACCGCGTAGCTGTTGTTGGTGCCCGTATGGTCCGCCGGGCAGACATAGACCTTTTCGCTGCCGACGTAGGGATAGACGGTCCCGTCCTGCACACTGAACAGCCCGTCCGTCGGCACGGGAAAATTCTGGAAATACACCCAGCCGCCCGGCACCCCCGCACCGCTTTGCCCATGGACCAAATGCGGGAACATCCCCCTGCTGTCCTGGCTGTACATCGTGAAAGCCATGCCCATCTGCCGCTGGTTGCTCAAGCAATTCGCCTGCCATGCCTTTTCGCGGGCCTTATGCAAGGCCGGCAATAACAAGGCGGCCAAAATTGCGATGATACCGATCACCACCAGCAGCTCAATCAGCGTGAAAAAAGCCTCACCTGTCGTTCTGTTCATGGCTGTCTTCTCCTGTCCGCATATATGCCCGGCACCATTTTCTCCCGGCACCATAATCCTTTTGCCGCCGATGTCGCGCTTTTGTCAATAGAAACGTAACCGGTCACCGATTGATACTCGCTGTCCCTGCGGTCGTTTTGACTGCCCTACCACAGAAATGTCTTCTCCCAGGCATTTGAGCGCTGAAAGCGCGAAAGATGATAGCCCAGGGCAAAGCGACGCCGAAGGCGGAGCGTCGCCCTGGGTGAAGCGCCGTTTATGCTCGTGTTCCTCGGCCCCTTTGGCCCCAGGCGGCAAAGCTGACTGGGGCCAAAGGGGCAATGGAACCCATGCCAGGTGTTCCCCGTCCTTGCGCCCTTCACCCTCGCAGTGTTTTTTAGGTCGCCCTTTCAGGGCTCTTTTCAGATGGGTTCCTTACCCCAGGGCGGCGCGCCCTGCGGGCGCTTGCCCTGGGCTATCTTAGGCCGCGCCTTCGGCGCTGAAAACCAAGGGCTACAGGAACTGGCTGTTATCAAAGAGTGACCGGTTATATAGAAATCCTCTTTTATTAAGAATTATTTGGCCTTTGCCCACTGTCCGTATATCTTATTGACCGTTTTTGCGGGCGGTTGATATCGCCGCGGTGTCCATGGATTATTAACCCGAAACCATAAGGAGGTCATGTGAAAAAGTATAAATGTATCTTGTGCGGTTGGATATACGACCCGGAAAAAGGCGATCCGGACAATGATATCAAACCCGGAACCCCTTTTGACAAACTGCCAGACGATGACTGGACTTGCCCGGAATGCGGGGCCACAAAAGAAGATTTTGAACCCTGTGACGAGTAAGTGATAGCCAACCGCGCCGACTGCCGCCCAAAACGGCAGTCGGTTTTTTTTGCTTGATGGGCCAAACAGAGCAGCCCATAAATTTTCGTTCGGCAAAGAAATTGGTTTGCTTTTTTACCATATAAAAATATGGTAGCAGCATGAAGCAGCCCAAGACTCAATTCGAGTGGGACAGCAAGAAGGATGCCGCAAACCAAAACAAGCACGGCGTGCCCTTTGCACTGGCTCAGTATGCGTTTGCGGATCCGCATCGTGTCATTCTTGAAGACCTTGACCATAGTCATGACGAAAAACGCTATTTTTGCCTGGGATATGTTGACGGAGGCATTCTGACAGTACGCTTCACATACCGCAATAGTGTCATACGAATCTTTGGCGCGGGCTACTGGCGTAGAGGAAAAAGTATCTATGAAAAAGAAAATCACCTATACTGACGAACCGATGGAGAACGTAAGGGTCGTTCGCGATTTTCTTCCGCCGCCTGAAGAATTGGCCTTTCAGGAAGAAACGATCAAAGTCACCTTGCAACTCAGTCGCAGCAGTGTTGATTTTTTCAAAAAAGAAGCCCAAATCCACAATACGCCATACCAGCGAATGATTCGGCGCTTGCTGGACGAATACGCCGCGCGACACGCACGGTAAACATACTGATACTCCTTTGCAAAGCCATCTCTGCCAACCACGGATCCAACCAATCAGCCCCCACTCCCGCCAAGCGCCGGACAACGAGATAGGCGGGGGAGCACGAGAGATAGGCAAGGGCCAGAGTGGCCTTGCCCGCCCCCTCGCCACAGCCATGACCATCAGTCCCGCAGCCCATGCCAAGCTCAGCGCGCTGCTCAAGAAGAGCGGTCGCGAGATGATTGGCTATCGCTTTGACGGCGCCATCGGCAACTGTCGCGGCAGCGTGCCTTTGCTCAAGCCTGTGGCTGTCGCGCCTGCCGCCTTCCTCACAGTCGTGGTGGACGGCATTGCTTTTTTCATCCCTGAAGAGTATCGTGACGTCTTCGCCAGCGCCGCCCTCGACTACGACGAGCGCCTTTTCAACCGCGGTCTGAAACTCTCCTGGCCACACCGTGAAGGCGGCTGCCCGAACTGTCGCTGAAAAGTCCCCGGCGGCCCAACTTCCAACGAAAGCATCACTCTCATGTCAGACAACTACGAGATTTCCATCAATCACGGCGCCAAAACTATCAGCGCCCAGTCCGGCGAATCGCTCTTCCAGGCACTGACTCGCAATCGCGTCTTCATCCCCACCGCCTGCGGCGGTCGCGGCATCTGTGGACTCTGCCGACTCAAAATCACCGAGGGCGCCCAGCAGCCCAACGACACCGAAAAAAAGCACCTCAAGGACCACGAGCTCCAGGACGGCATGCGCCTGGCCTGCCAGAGCTTGGTCAAAAACAACTTGGCCATTGAGATTCCCGAGGCCTACTACCAGGCCAGTCAATACCGCGTCAAAATCAGCAAGATCACCCAGCTGACCCACGACATCCTCCTGCTTCGCTGTCAGGCCGTCGAGCCCAAATTCATCCATGTCGAAGCCGGCGCCTGGATGCTCTTCCACGCGCCCCCGTCAGACATCTGCCCCGACGGCGTCAAGCGCTCCTTCTCCATCGCCTCCGACACCCGCAACAAGCAAGCCCTTGAATTCATCATCCGCAGGACGCCCAAGGGACTCTGCACCAAGTGGATATTCGAACAAATGCAGGTCGGCGACGAAGTGACCCTCGAAGGCCCCCACGGCGACTTCCGCCTGCATGACACCCCTAAAGACGCCATCTTCATCGCCGGCGGCAGCGGCCTATCGGCCATCCGCAGCATCCTCCTCGAAATCAAGTCCCAAAAAATCCCCAAGCGCGCCACGCTCTTCTTTGGCGCCGTCAGCCGGCGCGATCTGTACCTGCTTGACGAACTCCAGACCCTTGAAAAGGACATCCCCGGCTTCACATTCATCCCCGCCCTCAGCGCCCCCGCTGCCGATGACAACTGGCAGGGCGAAACCGGCCTGATCACCGACGTCGTCGCCAAACACCTCCAGGACGCCCAGAACAAGGAAGCCTATCTCTGCGGCTCGCCGGGCATGCTGGACGCCTGTATCAAAGTCCTCAGCAGCAAGGGCATGCCCGAATCAGCCATCTTTTTCGACAAATTCGTCTAACCAACCCTGCTTCCGCCGGAGGCCATGAACATGAAAAGACGACCGGCACAGCACATTATTCCCGGCATGCCACCGGGGATTATCATTCCCAGCGAATCCGCTCACCCCCCCACGCGGTGTTGATCTCGTCAGCTACTCCGCCGACACGGTTGACGAACGCCCGGGCATTTCCGTTGATGAGGCCCTTGCCGCCGTCAGCGCCGCCGCCCAGGCATCGGGAAACCAGCTGATCTGCTGGCTCAATGTATCCGGCCTGGCCGACACTCAGTTGCTCAAAAAAATCGGCGATACGCTCGGGCTTCACCCTCTCGCCATGGAAGACGTCGTCAGTCTCTGCCAGCGCCCACGCGTGGACAACTACGACAGCCATCTCTACATCCCCCTGAAGGCTGTACAGCAGGACGACAGCGGCCTTTCCTTCAACCAGCTGAGCCTCTTCCTCCTCAAGAATGTCGTCGTCACCTTCCAGGAACAGAGCGGCGATGTCCTTGACGCTGTCCGTCTGCGCATCCGCCACAGCAGCGGTCGCATCTGCCAAATGGGCGCCGACTACCTCATGTACTCCATTATTGACACGATCATTGACAACTATTTTCCCTGCCTGGAGCAGATCAATGAGCTTATGGAGACCCTGGAAGAAAAAATCATTCGCAACCAGGCGCACAAAGACAGCATTGAGTACATCCACCGCCTCAAACGCGACATTCAAGAAGTCCGCCGCGCCATCTGGCCGCTGCGCGATGCCATTGGCGCCATCTTTCGCGAAGACCTGCCAAACGTCAGCAAGGGCATCCGGCCTTTCCTCCGCGACTGCCAGGACCACGCCATTCTTCTCTTTGACACCATTGAAAACTGTCGCGAGTTCGCCAATAGTCTAATGGAAATCTACCTCAGCACCCTCTCCAACCGCATGAACGAAATCATGAAGGTTCTCACCATCATCTCAACGATCTTCATCCCCCTCACCTTCATTGCCGGCATCTACGGCATGAACTTCGCCTTCATGCCCGAACTCCAGTGGCGCTGGGGATACGCCGCCTGCCTCCTGCTTATGGCGCTCTGCGCCGCCGTGATGATCTGGCTCTTCAAACGCGTCGGCTGGCTGGATTTCAAACAAAAAACCACCATCACCAGCAAAAAACGCCTCCCGCACCAGCACGCCATCGCCTTCCTTGAAAACTGGCTTAAACAAAACAAATGAGCACGGAAGACGTCCTTGGACATCAAGCAGCGCTTGAGCCGGCACGGGGCCAGGCTTCGCGACTTGCGGACAGAACCAAGGAGCGCCGGATTGACTGGCCCGCCCTCAACCGGAGCAGACCGGCTTGCGGTCAACGGCGTGAAGAACCGCAGTCGCATAAAAGCGCGGCGTCTTGCCGCATTCTGCCCGGCTCCTCCAATCACTCGCCGGCTTTGACAACGAAGCGACGGCTGTCCCGGAACTGTTCCTGCCCGCCCTTGCGCGACACCAGCGTAAGCTCAAGCTCCCCTGCCCGTTGCGGCGTGAAGCGGATGGGCACTTCCGTATGATAGCCCAGCTCAATGCGCAGAGGCAGCTCCTCGCCGGCGATCTTCTCACCGTCCAGCAGCGCCTGCCATTCCACCGTCACCATCTCATCGGCAAAGCAATCGTTGTAGACAATCAGCGTCCGGACTTCCTCAACGCCAACGGGCAGCTCCGGCGGCGCGGGATAGGCGCCGAGCGCGTCATAGGCTTTGTCAAAAACCGCCACCGGCGCAAAGGACTTCACAATGATGTCCCATGCCGCGACAAACTTCTCCGCCGGCCCTTCTTCGCGCAGACCACCGGTATAGCTGGGATTGTAGGGCCGGATGTCAAACCAGTCGGCGTAGCGGTAGCCGCGCGTTTGCAAGCCCATGCAGGCATACAGCTCCGCTGTGCGGGCACGCAAGGCATCATTGGCGGGAAAGAGACATTCACCAATGCCAAGGGGCAGGTCCTGCTTGTATTCGGCCGCCCAGTAGATGTCGTCGCGCAGGTCCCTGCCGTAGCCCGAGGCCTTCCCGCCGTGGTCTTCCAGATCCTCAATAGTGCGCACATAGTGCTTGACGCTGGCCGTCACCGCGCCGTATGCCGTACCGTCGCCGTCGAAGATCACCGGTCGCGTGCCGTCGTGGCTGTCAATCACTCGCGCAAATTCGGCCAACTGGGCGGGCGACAGCTGCTTGCAGTTCAGCGCCTCGTTGCATGCTGACCAGAGCAACACCGACGGATGATTGCGATCCCGGCGCACCCAGCGCCTCAAATGCTCGCGACACTCGGGCAGCCAGCGCGGATGCGAAGGCATAATCATCGCCCAACTTGCGTAAATGCCGCTTTCATCAATCACCATCATGCCCACTTCATCGCAAACCTCATAGACATGCGGCGGTGCCGGCACGGCATGGAAACGCAAGACGTTGAAATTCGCGGCCAACGCTCGCTTGACATATGCCGTGAAGTCCTCACGCGTGCTTAGCGGCGGCCGCGGATGATGATAACTCGGGCTTTCTCCGCGCAAATTGCAGCGGATGCCATTGAGGTAGAAATGAATGCCCTCGAACCACACTTCGCGGAAGCCAAAGCGCGTGTCGGTCCAATGCAGGCGCTGCCCCTCGACATTGGTGATAATGCTGCGCAGCTGATAGAGTTGCGGCTGATTGGGCTGCCAGTACACCGCATCCGTCCACGGCACGGTGATTTCAGCCCTGCTGAGCATAAGACCGGGCAACTGTAGCTCCTGCTCGGGCAACCGCAGCACTTTTTCAACGCTGTCATTGGGCCGGACATAGCCGCTGAGAACAACCGTCGCGTCCTCGCGTTGTGAATTGAACAACTCATAGATGACCGTCAGGCGCTGCTCGCGAACCGAGGTTTGCACGCGCACGTCGGCGATATGCAGCTGCGGCCGTGAACGCAGGCTCACGCTCTGAAACAGCCCCTTGCGTGAATTTGTACCAATGCCCCGCGGCACCCAGTGGCTGATTTTGCGCCAATCCTTGCTAGGCTTCGGCACGCCAAAATGCGTGTCGTCTTTGATCAGAACCTCCAAGCTATTGCCCTCGGAGGGTACCATCACCAGCCCGGTGATGTCAAATTCCGCCGGCAGCGGCCCAACCAGCTGCGAGCCCGCGCTTCGCCCATTGACCCGCACTTCGCAGTAATCGCCGACGGCATCAAAACGGATCAGCACGCGCTGCCCCGCAAAATTCGCCGGAATGTCAAAGCTGCGCCGATAGGTGCCGGCATGAACGTCACCCATGCCCTGGACCCCTTCCAGAACCATGGGCACCGGCACCTCTACCGCCGGTCGCTCGCCCTCGGGCTCAAATTCCCAAGTACCATCAAGAGACAGCACGAGCGCCTCGCCCGACGGCGCGGCCAGACGCAAGGCCGCCAAAAGAGCCTCCCGCCGTTCTGGTGCCCTGTCGGCAAGCCCCGTCGCCGCCAAGGCCCGCCAGCCGGCTTGTTCGCTTTGCCAAGCGATACTCTGCACGGGCGACTCCGGATAGGGATTGCGCCACATGGTCAGCCACGCGGGGCGGCCGTCCGGCCCGGCGGCCAGCAGTCCATCCGGCAAGTTGCGCGGATCGTCGCCGGCTGCACTGACCTGCTCTTCCCAGCGGATGGGCACGATCTCTGCCTCGCGGTCGGCGTAGTTCACGGTCAGCGTGGCCACGCGGCTGCCTCGCTCAAGGGCTTTATCCAGCGATCCTTCAGCGCTATGCCAGAGCGCTACGGCAGCCAGACAAGTCGGCTGGATGTCAATCGGTACGCCCAACCGGAAAGGCATGCTCCCCGCCTCCTGTTCCGCGCCGGCGGTCAACGGCACGAACATGTCCGCGATGGATTGCGTCCGCAGGGTCAATTCAACCCAGGTCTTGAGCGAAGTCTCGGCGCCGAATTTGCGGTTGTATTCCAGACGATAGCATTTCGCCCAGGGCGCCGTGCGTTGATCGGAGAGACGCCACTCGCCATCGGCAGCGCTGACCTCCACCACCAGGTCCATGGTCGGCAAATACAGCCGCGCCTGGCGCAAGGGGCCCATGCTCAGCCGGTCTATGGGCCGCGGCGGCACCTTCCTCTGCTCGGTCTCGCCGCTGACCATGATGCCGTCATACAACTCCGGCCGCAGCACCATGAACCACTGAAGATGCTGCGCGCCCGCCATGTCCGCAAAATCAAATTCGTAGCGCAAGGTAACAGCGTCTTCGGCAATCGTGCATTTCTGCCTGACCACGCCGTGCGCGCCACGATGCTCCCGCAAGGTCGTCCCGCCGTCTTCAGAAAGCAGGGTTGCCGTCCGCCAATCATCAGGAAATCTGTATACGCTCTCCCAGGCCGCATTGGCCACCCAGGGGCTGTTCAGAACCAGCAGCTCAATCCCGTTCGCCCGCAATCGCGGCCCTTGCTCATCCGGTTGCAAATCCACGGCGGCATGCAATGTCAACCCCAACAACGCAACACAGACACAGCAGGCTTTGAACATGGCATCGTCTCCAAACAAAAAAAGTGAAAGATCTTCCACAGGCGGGCAAGGGCGTCAAAATAAGCCCGGCAGATGCAAAAGCAATCAGGAGTTTCCCCGGAACGGCGACGCGTGGTAGGCGGTCACCGATTGATAACCGTTGTTTCTGTCAGCTGCCTATGGACAGTATAGACGGCGGGCGAGCGGGTGTTGTCGTCCTTCGTGTCCATCGTGGCCATAATGTCCATGTTTTGCGCCGTAGGCGCTTAACCATGCTTAACCCCAGCCTTCAGGCTGGGGTGGCGGCGCCCCATGTGGCAGTGCCTTGTAAAGGCACAACAGCA
>JAAZKQ010000018.1 GCA_012799755.1 Lentisphaerota bacterium
CTCCGCCGCTTCGCGACCGCTTGACCCTGCAATGGCACATGACCCCGCAAACGAAAAACCCAAGCACACGCAGGCGCCAACCGTGCTGTGGGCTTGCAGCCCGCAGCGGCACATGACCCCGCAAACGGCGTGCAAGCATGCTCGCAATATCGCTGTTACCAATGAGTGACCGCTTACTCAAGGCTGCCGGTCGCGGCCCCGTGTCGGTCGTCAAGAGGCAGAACGTGATTATATTACCGTATCGGTGAGCAATAACTATAATGGCACCGGCGTTTCTTACGAATAAACGACTGACGCCCGGGGAAGGAAAAGACAGCACCACGCCATTTCCCGCAGTTCCTGCGCATTGCAGCCGCCCACAAATACCACTATCCTATTTGCGCATAAGACTTTGCGCCTATTTTTGTCGTACCCGTTGCCTTGGCGTCACGATTCCGGCACTTCGTCACCATCACCCACAATATTTATCGTAGGAGTTTTACTATGCCATTTGAAATCATGCTCTTACGCCTGGCTGTCGCAACTCTGCTCGGCGGCATCATCGGCTATGAACGAGACATGCACGGCCGCGCCGCCGGCTTGCGCACTCACACGCTGGTCAGCATCGGCTCCGCGCTCTTCACTCTCGTGTCCATAGAATTCTCCAGCTGCATTGAGGGTCTGATTAACCACGGCGATCCTGGACGTATCGCCGCGCAAGTTGTCACCGGCATCGGCTTCATCGGCGCGGGCACCAGCCTCAAATCCGGCGTCACCATCAAAGGCTTGACCACAGCAGCCTGCCTGTGGCTGATGGCGGCCATCGGCATGGCCTGCGCCATCGGCCACTTGTCCATAGCCGTTGTCGTCACCTTCGCGGCTATCATTATCCTCACCAGCGCCAAGGGGCTGGAAAAGTATATTCCCCACACCAACCAGCTCAAAATCACTGTGGTGACCGCGACCTTTGAGGAAATGGCAGCCATCCGTGACCATCTCGCCGCCATGGAACACATCGTCATCAAGGAACTCAACATCTCATTCCGAGGGGAAGCCCCCCAGGACGGCCGGAAACGACGGATCAAGGCGCTCTTCGTCCTCGAAAGCATCACCAGCAAAAACCGGACGGCCTTCGCCATTGAGACCTTCAACTCACTGCGCAAAGTCGCTCCCCAGCCCGTATATATCTCGCTAATAAACAACCACTGATGACGCCAGGACGCCCGGCTGGGGACAGTATGGACGTTATAGACTCTATGGACAACAAGCGCCTTCTTTGGCTGGCTGTCAACGCCTCTCACGCCCATTCCTCGCTGGCTCTGCCCTTGGCGCAGCTTGCCGCCAAAGACAGCGCAGGCTGGTCGTGGCATGCCATCGCCGCCGTCTTGGCGGACGACGCCGGCGAGCTCGCCGTACGCGTCAACGCCGAGGAACCCGCTCTGCTCAGTGCGACATTGTACCTCTTCAACCGCCGGCTGGCCCTTGACGTCCTCCAGCGCGTCAAAGTCCTGCGACCGCAGTGCCGGATCGCTGTCGGCGGTCCCGAATGTTCCGGCCAAGGCGCAGCCGAACTCCTCGCACGCTATCCGCAAATTGATTTCGCGCTGGACGGTGAAGCCGAAGCCGCCCTGCCCCGCATGCTCGACCTGCTTCACGCCGGCGACGACGATTTCCAGGGCATAGTCGGCCTGACTTGGCGAAATGCCGCAGGCCGGATCATCAGCAATGGCGGCAGAGCGCTCTATGACGCCTGGGGCACTGCGCCGGCGCCCATTACCAGCTCTTTTTTCGACCACAGCAAGCCCTTCGTGCAGATGGAAACCGCTCGCGGCTGCCAGCAGGGTTGCAGTTTTTGCACGAGCTGCCACACTGCCGTACGCTACAAGAGCCTTGATGCCGTCCGCAGCGAACTCACCCAGCTCCGCGAGCACAAGGTACGCGAGGTCCGTCTGCTTGACCGCACCTTCAACACCCCGCCTGGCCGCTGCATCAGCTTGTTGCGGCTGTTCCGCGAGCACTTCGCCGACATGCGTTTCCACCTCGAAATCCATCCGCAGCTGCTCAGTCCGGCCATTCGTGACGAATTGCGGCAGGCACGCCCTGGCCAACTGCACATAGAGGCCGGCATTCAGACCCTCAACCCTGCCGTACTACGCAAAGTCGGCCGACTGGACCAGCCGGAACGCGCCTTGGACGGATTGACATTCCTCTGTCAATGCCCGAGTTTCGACACCCATGCTGATCTCCTTGCCGGCCTGCCGGAACAGAGCTATCGCGATGTCCTCCATGATGTCGCTCAGCTGGTGGCCATCGGCCCGGCGGAGATTCAGCTGGAAGTCCTCAAAGTCCTTCACGGCACGCCCCTGCGTGAGCAAGCCGACGCCATCGGCCTGCGCTTCAGCCCCGAAACACCCTACGACGTCATCGCCACCGACACGATGAGCGCCCAGGAGCTCCACCACTGCCGCAAATTGTCCCGATTGCTGGATATCACCTACAATCACCCTGCCCTGCAAGACGCTTTTCGCGCCGCTGCCCGCACGCCCGACGCCATCACTGACATGCTGGCCTTCATGGAACGCCAAGGCCTCAGTCTCGGTCCCGCCCCCAGTCTTAAAAAACGCTTTGCACTACTATCTACCTTCCTTCACGAGCAGCCGGCCGACGAAGCCCGTCAGCGCGCTCAGGACGCCCTCGCCTACAACTGGCTGCTCTGGGCCTTCCCGCCCGGCGACGGCCCCGCCAAAAATACCCAACCGGCAAATGAACTGCCGGAAGACGCCCAGTGCGTCTATGGCGACCACACATGCCGACCACAGGCCGGCCGACGGCTCTGGCTGCTCAGCACCAGCACCCACAACTACTGGTTCATCTACGACCGCGCCATCGCCCCAAACCGCGCCGCCGCTGTCTTCCGAAAGGACACCAACACCTGCCCGCCCGCCGTCCATACTGTCCATGGCAACTTGCGGGAACAACAATGATCAAATGGACACGATGAACGCCAACACCTGCCTGCCCGCCCGCCGTCCATACTGTCCATAGCGTCCATACTGTCCATAGCAACTTGCAGAAACAACAATAATCAATCGGTGACCGCTTAGCTCGGCGCTGCAAGACAAGCCGCCAAAAATCTGCGACAATCTGCGCAATCTGCGGATAAAAAACCTTCCACCACCAACCAAACAACCCTCAAAAATAATCTGCGACAATCTGCGGATAAAAAAGCCCCACCCTTACCAGTTGTGGAAGGCGTCGCCGTCGTAGAAGTCGAGCGTGTCAACGTAGGGCGACCACGCGTCGCTGCTGTCGGCACCATCGGTGGCGATGGTGTTATGTCGCATACGGCTGGCGGTGAAGAGTTGCAAGTCCTTGCCGAGGCCAATGTTCATGTTATTGAAGATCGCCGACCATACTCGGGCAACCTTTTCCTGATTCCATAGCCCATCAATGCCCTCCGGGACGAGATTGAACACAACGATGGCCGAGGCCGGCCGATCCAGTTTGGCAAAGAGCTTCGGCTCGGTAGCCACCACCCAGTCGGGCGCGGTTGTGAGCACGGGCAGCTCGCGGGCCTCGCGGAAATACAGATCGGCGTCGGGAATGCCGGCAAAGAGCGGATCATCTTTCGGCACGCGGGCTTTGAACAGCTGATGCGTGCCGCGCTGCATCGCGCCGGGGAGGAGTTCCAGCGGCGCATCCGGCAGAGCAATGATGGCGCGGTTGCTGTTGGCCAGCGTCTTGCGCAATTCCTCGGTTTTTTCCGCGGGCACTGGGTCTTTGCCGATGATGATCACTTGGTCGTGATTGAGCTCCCAGAGTCTATCTGGATTGCCCCGGCGGTAGATCATGCCCAGGCGCTGGAGAATCTTTTCGCTCTCCTCATTGCCCAGGTACTGTACGCGCTGCGGGCCGACGGGCACAAAGGGCTTCGCCATTTCGCTGAGCATGTTGTCCACCAGGCGTGTCGCCGCCGGATCAACGCCGAAACGCGACGTCACATCAAGCTGGCAGAACAGAATCAGGCCGTGGCCCCTGCGCAATTCCATCAGCGACGCAAACATCAGATTGAAGCCCGAATCAACAATGGTACTGAAATTGCCGTAGCTGGGCTTGCGGATGACATGACCGCTGACAATGCCGCCATTGCCGCATTTCCATTTCGAGCGCGGATAATGCGGCGTGCTCTCCGCCGACAACACGAATGCCGGCACCGTATCGGACCAGCCGCGCCAATTGCTGAAATCCGGCTCGGCCAGACCCGCCAGGTATGGACTGTTCGGCCGCCGTACAAAGGCATTGCGGTAACTCGGCGACTCAAAGACCAAATTGCCGAGCTTGCAGGGCTGCTGCTCGAAAATGAGAATCTTCAGGCCATTGTCAATGAGCCCTGCGTTCTCAACCTGCTTAAGCAACTCGGGACTGGTCTGCGACAGCGCGTTTTGGCCGATAATCAGCAGCCGGCAGGCCCGCACTTCATCGAGCGTGCTCACACTGCGGAAAGGAAAGCCGGCCTTGTTGAGCATGGCTGTGGTCTTGCCCGCGGGATCGTAAACGCCGGCGATTGCGGCGCGGAAGTCCGGCTGACGCCGCGCAGGGAAGAATTGCAAGGCCATCTGGTCCTCTTTATGCAAGGCGCCGTCCTGCAGGGCGACCAACCGCAACTCGGCCGTCGTGCGTTTGTACACCGCCGGCGCCGTGAGCGCGATGGGCAGCTTGGCGATGCCGCCGCTAGGCACGGTCGCCGTGAAGGCGCCCGACGACGCCGGCGGCGTCTCGCCGTCAACGCGCAACTCCCAGCGAAAACTCAGCGTTTTGGGCTCGACGTGGTCATTGACCACCACCACACTCTTGCGGAACGACTCGCCGGCGTAGTATGCGTGATCTTTGTTGCTGAAGTCCTCCGGCTCGCCGCCGAGAAAGACCAGTAGCGGCGCGAAGGCATCGCGCACCACGTCGTGGAGGTAGTCCGGCTGCGAGTAATCGGTCAGCAGATGCCGTTGGGTTTCGCTCCAGTGGTTCTTGCGTTCGGGCTTGAGACCGGGCGTCTTGACTGCGTCGTCAAGCTTGTAGACGACGGTGTGCGCGTCATAGGTGCGGGCGACGTGGTGCATGTCACGCCCACCCGGAAAATCTCCGAGTGCGGACATATCGTAGGCCCGCCAGGCCTTGGGTACGCGGCTGTAGAGCATGGCGCTGAGCGCCTGCATGTTGGGTGCCCAGTTGGCGTAGGGCGAGACTAGCCAATTGTTCGCATTGGGAATGGGCAGCGTCTCGCGCTCATACGCGACGTCGCCGAAATAGCGCGCGGCGTGTTCCGTCGCCAGCGACCCGAGCTTTGCATCATCAAAATGCCAGAACTGCATGGGATACGGGAAGGCCGACTCAACCACCATCAGCGGCTGAGTATGCTTCTCGGCCCACTGTCGCGGCCAGTCTTCCTGCTCTTGCAGGGGCGTGCCGAAAGACTGGTAATTCATGGAGGTGAAAATCTTGCCGGAATTGCCGCCGGCATGCTGGAAGAGCTCCCGCGAACCATCCAGCGCCCGCATGACTTTCTCGGCAGTCCGGGCGCGTTGGCGTGGCTGGCGCTTGTTCAACGGATCGTAATCGGTGTCGTTG
The DNA here is from genome assembly GCA_012799755.1 of Lentisphaerota bacterium. GTDB lineage: Bacteria > Verrucomicrobiota > Lentisphaeria > Oligosphaerales > Oligosphaeraceae > Oligosphaera. The sequence continues at coordinate 5,602 of JAAZKQ010000018.1, forward strand.
AGCTTGGCCGGGTCCTGGTTCCAGGAGTAGCTGCACGTATTGAAGTCAGTGTACCACATGATGATGGTCGGATGATTGCCGTAACGCTCCAAGTAGCGCTCCACTTCCCGGCGGTAAATCGTCAGGTCTTCGTCTTCGTAAGGAGGCATCGGAAAGAGATTGTAGAGACCCTGGCGATTACAAGCTTCGAGGTAGTCCGTCCAAGCGACCTGCGAGGTCTTGCGGATGGGATCGAAACGCACACTGTCGTAATTCATCTCGCGGATATGGGCGACGTACTGGTCAATGGCCTCGGGATGGCCGTAGTAATAACGCAGACGGTTCAGCCCCGGACTCGTCCACATGCGTAGACGCGCCTTCTGACCATTGATGCGGATTTCGCCGTCCTCAACCCAACATTCGCGGAAGCCGAAGGTCTGCGGGCCGAGCTTGTCCGCCACCGCGCCGTCGGCCATCGTCAGCGTCGCCGTCATGTCATAAACCCGCGGATATTCGACGTTCCACAGCACGGGATTCGCCCAGGCCGCCGTGAAGCTCAGCAGCTGTTCGGCGCTGCCGTCGAGCACGACATCTTTCTTGAAGCTGGTGGTGGCGCCGTCACGCAGGAAATCGAACTGCAATACGGCCGGGCCCCGCTGGCCGGCGAGGTTCTGAATGCGGGTGCGCAAGGTCACTTCCTGACGGCGGAAGGACGGCAGCGCCAACGCGGTCTTGATGGACAGCGGCGACGGTGCCTGCTCCAGCCAGACGTCATCCAACGCGATCTCGCCGTGGTCGCCGATGCTCGGCACGCCCTGCCACAGACCGACGTAGTCACGATCAATGAAC